>NZ_QUMC01000012.1:0-87525 GCF_003481925.1 Butyricicoccus sp. OF10-2
CTAAGATGCTGCTCGTAACCCTGGGTTACAACGCTCAGAAGGCTGGTCTGGTAGGCACCGGTTGGGCATCCAAGACCAACGCACTGGCTGACGAGAACGGCCTGCTGGAAGACGTTAACACCGCTTTCACCGCAGCTTGCCCGCGTCAGTACGCTGCACAGCTGATCTACAACACCATCTTTGCTCCGACCGTTGTTCTTCGTGACGGCGAGTACACCAACATGAAGATGGTTACCGGTGCTAACCTGAACAACTATAACCCGACCGTTGGCGAGAAGTACATGAATCTGAAGTCCGATACCGGCGTTATCATTACCGTTGGTAAGGAAACCTTCAAGATCACTCTGGATCGCGATGAAGATAATGCTTCTGGCAACTCTGGCGACCAGTCCTACACCAAGCTGAAGAAGGATTACTCCTCTATGCTGGGCCAGAAGGTTAAGGTTCTGTTCAAGAAGACCAGCGATGTTATCGGCGTTTTCGCAACCGCTGACAACCACGTTTACACCACTGTTCAGAACGCTCTGTCCAAGGACGGCGACAAGATCAAGTTTGACGGCACCTCCTACAGCGTTGATTCTACCATCAACCTGTACACTGTTCCGGTAAGCGGCTCTGTTTCCAAGTCTACCACTTCCGTTGCTGCTCTGGTTGACAAGGATTCTGCTAACGCAGTAGTTCTGGCTGATACCGACGACAACAACAAGATCGACACCGTTATCGTTACCGAGGTTGTACTGGCTAAGGTTACCTACGTTTCCACCAAGGAAATCATTGCTGGCAGCCAGAGCTACAAGTTCGAGGACGAGAAGATCGCTGACGGCATTGTTAAGGACGACTACGTAGCTGTTTACGCAAACACCTTCGAGGATTGCAAGAACGTAGTTAAGGCTACCAAGATCACCGGTTCCATCAACGGCACCAAGACCACTACTGGTTCTGTTAACCAGTACCGCATCGACGATACCTGGTACAACCAGTACTCCAACGCTGACATGAACTCCGTTCAGGTTGGCAACAAGGTTGACGCTTGGGTTTACAACGGTGTTGTTGCATACGCTAAGCGCACCGCTGGCGAGTCCGGCAAGGTTGGCGACGTTTGCGTAATCAAGGCAATCGGCTCCAACATCGAGGGCGACAAGGTTAAGATTGTTGACTTTGATGGCAAGGAATCCATTGTTGCTTACGATACCGAGGATCACTCTGCAGATGGCTATGTTGATCCGGATGATCTCAAGGTCGGTGCTGTTTACGAGTACGAGATCGTAAAGAACGAGTACCGTTTCAAGGAACTGAACACCACTGCTGACTGGTACGGCGATTACACTGCTAAGTCCACTGGTTCTGCAGCAACTGCTGCAAACGCAGGCGGTCTGACCGTTGCAACTTCTGGTGCTAAGGTTAAGACCATTGACGGCTTCAAGGTTAACGATAATGCTAAGGTAATCCTGGTTGATACTGTTAGCACTAACAAGGCGCTTACCACTGACACCAAGGCTATCACCGGTAAGCAGCTGAAGACTCTGACGGTAGGCACTTCCACCGGCAATGTTTACGCAGCTGGCGGCATTGCAGCCTTCACCTCTAAGGTTGACGGTCTGACCCAGGTAACCTACGCTGTAGTAGGCGTAAACAGTGTTGCTTCTCAGTTTGACACCAACGACAACTACGGCTACATCACCGATTCCGCTTACGTTTCCGCTACCGGCTACGTTACCTACAAGGTATGGACCGGCGCTGAGGAAGTAACCGTAACCGAGAAGAAGTCCAATGTTAACGATCGTACCGAGGGTACTGTAATCGGCTACTCCTCCATCAACGCTGATAAGGAGATCGAGGACGTTGCAGTTATCACCGGCATCGAGGGTGCTATCAAGGGCGTAAACGACAAGCAGACCAAGGTAACCTCGACGGCACTAACCAGAACGAAATCACCGCTGATACCAAGGTTCTGTACGTTGATACTGATGAGCACGTTGGCTACACCACCGGCTCCATCGTTGAGGCTGACAAGTTCGGCAACGCTTACTTCAACAACGTAATCTACAAGCTGGACGGCACTGCTGCTGACGCTGACGTAGACCTGCTGGTGGTTGACGTTAAGAATAAGCTGCACGGCACTGTTACTCTGAACAGCGCAACTGCTGCTGACGTTGCAGCTGCTCTGGTTTCCGGCGACGTTACCGTTGACGCTTCTGCTATCGACGCCAACGTAACCGTTCCGGCTGGCAAGACCCTGACCCTGACCGGTACTGTTACCGCTACTGAGCTGGGCAAGGTAAAGGCTTCTGTAGACGCTAAGCTGGTAGTTGCTAAGAAGACTGCATCTATCACTTCTGCTGACGTATACACCGCAGCTGGTTCTAAGACCAACGAGACCACCTCTGTTGCTGGTACCACCCTGTCCGCTAAGGTTATCAAGGCAGGCGCTACCTTCACTGGTGCTACCGTTTACACCGATACTCAGATGCACACTACTGTTGCTTGGGTTGTAGACGCTGCTTCTATGCTTCAGTAATCAGCTCACGCTGACCAAAGCATAGCCTTACAGCAAAATAGGGAAACCCCCGAGAACTTTGTTCTCGGGGGTTTTTGTTGTGTTCAGCGAAGCCAAACAGTATTTACTTAGCAATACCGCCAGACAGGTCAGTATTGGTGAACAGGGAGGTCTTCAGCTCGTTGGTGGAGTCAACAACAATGATTACCTTGCCATTGCCCAGATCCTTAACTGCTGCGTTAGCGATGTACTTGTCAGAATCGCCAGCCTTATCAGCAGCCTTCTGAACTACACCCTGAGCACCAGAGCCGTCATCGGTGTCGATGAACAGAACGTATGCATCGTCATCGGTGTCGATCTCATAATCAGCAGCCTTGGTGTCACCCTGTGCCTTGATGGAGATCGTGCCATCCATCTTGTCAGCGTTGTAGTCGTAGCCGGTGATAGCACCAACCTTGGTCCACTCGTCCTTCTTAGCAACGTTGGTCAGAGTTGCAACACCCTCAGAATCAACGGTGTACTCAACAACTGCGCCTTCGTTGTACTGAACAGTAGAGCCTTCAACCTTCAGCTTAACGTCCTGAGTGCCGTTCCAAGCCTCGTATACGATGTAGTCGGTGTCGTTCTCACGAGTAGAGGAAGAACCAAAGATGTAAGCGTAGGTTACGCCGGAACCGCCCGGCAGACCTGCGTCCATATTAGCGAATACAACCTGAGCATAGTTGTAGCCGTTGGACTCCTTAGCCAGAGCCTGAGAAGCGAACTTGCTGTTCTTGCTCCAGTTGCGCATGTCGGTACCGGTGGTTACACGGTACTTGGTGTCGCTGCCGGACTTGTAGCGAACGTATACAACTGCATCGGTGGAGATGTACTTAACATCGCCGGAAGTCATCTTGTTGCTGTCAACGGTGTTGCTCTTAGTGGTTACAGCATCATAAGCATCATAGCCACTCGGAACAGCCTGCTTAGAGATGGTGGTCAGCTTGTACTTGCCGTTGGAGATCTCGTAAGAAGCCAGGAATGCGTTAGCTTCAGCAGAAACAGCCGGAGTCCAGAAACCAGCACCCGGATTGTCGTTCAGCTCAACAGTCTTGCGGCTGCCGTCAGCGAACAGCATGTCAGCCTGCCACTTGGAACCTACACCAGAGGTCTGAGCAACCTCGATAACCAGAGCGATATCAGAGGTAGAAGCCTTGTTGTCGTCAACGTAAACGATGTAGCCGTCCTTAACAACAACTGCAGCGGTGTCGTTCAGCTTGATTTCCTTGTTGCCGTAGTAGGAGTTGGAGCCAGTCTTAGCCATAGCCATCTCGTACCACTTGCCGTCGATCTGAACCTTGTAGTCATCATCGCCGGAGTTCTTGGTAGAGGTGATCTTGCCGGTTACGGTCTCCAGCTTGGTAACGCCGTACTTCTCTTCCGGTACGTTAGCCTTAGCGGTAACTGCAACGTAGTCGTCCTTCTTCAGGTCGGACGGGTAAACAGCCTCATCATCTTCCAGCTTGGAGATGGTGTAGGTAGCCAGAGTATCGTCAGCCTTCTTGGATACGTTGATGTAATCCTTGCCAACGTAGGTTACCTGAGCAACTGCGAAAGACTGAACGTCCAGCAGGTTGATCTTGGAAGTGCCGTCGTTGGAGATAGCCTTGGTGTCGAAAGCCTTAGCCATGCCGTTCTTCTCAGCCTTAACCCACTGATCGATGGTCTGATTCGTAGTCAGCTTGTTGGTAGAACCATTGTCAATCTTGACCATGGACTTATCTGCAGCTGCAACAGAATACTTAACATCGTTGTACTTCAGCTTGGAGCCATCCTGCTTGAAGTTACCCAGAACGCCGGACAGGGTGGTGTTGTCCTCAGACAGTGCAAATACACCGTAAACCTTGTCGGTGCCCTTGTACAGAACCTTAACCTTCACGTTCTTCAGAGAGGTGTAGTCCTTAGCAACCTTGGTGAAGTTTACGTCAGCGTAGAACTTGTCATTGCTGTTCTTGGAAGCAACAAACTCAGTGCCGTTCTTCTTGGAAACATTGGTCAGAGTCATGTTGTAGGTGGTCTTGCCGTCTTCCTTGGATACGGACTCGATAACGCCTTCAGCAGTGTTCAGACCCATATACTTCTCGCCAACAGTCTTGTTGTCGTCGCCGAGCAGAGTTACGTTGGTGTAAGCGTCGTCACGCCATACAACGGTCGGGGTGTCGATTGCGTTGTAGATGAGCTGTGCAGCATACTGACGCGGGCAAGCGGTGGTGAAGGAAGTGTTAACGTCCTCCAGCAGACCGTTCTCGTCAGCCAGTGCGTTGGTCTTTGCAGCCCAGCCAGCACCGGTCAGACCAGCCTTAGCCGGATCGTAACCCAGGGTTACGAGCAGCATCTTGGCAGCTTCCTGAGCGGTTACAGACGCATTCGGAGCAAAGATGGTGTTGGACTTACCAGCGATAATGCCCAGGGACTGGCAGTACTTGATGTAGCCGCGTGCCCAGTGAGAGCCGATATCGGTGAAGGAAGTCTTGTCGTCATTGTACGCAGAAGCGTCAGAGTTACCGGTGCGCAGAACGTAAATCATCTTTGCCATCTGAGCACGGGTTACAGTACCGTTCGGCTGGAAGGAGCCGTCTTCGAAACCTTCGATTACGCCCAGCGATACCAGAGTGTCCACTACATCAGCGTCAACCTTAATGTCGGCCTGATCCGTGAACGCTGCACCGGCGAACATGGTGAACGCGCAAGCGAACGCCAGCACCAGTGCGAGAATCTTTTTGAGGTTGCATACAAAAGAATAAAGTCAAACGATAGATGGATTATTTTCTTCAAAATCATTCGCAAATTCAACTATTTCGTGAATATCGGTATGCTCAGAATTGAGTAAATAAATGGATATTTCACATCCTATGTGTGAAGCAGAGAAATGAATATCTGTACAAAATCTATTCAAATTTTTGTTTATACTGACGAAATGTTTTTTGCATTGAACGCATGAAGTCTGCAACTTATTATCCATAATATGGTTCATATTGTTAGACGCACAAATCTGTAAAATGTTCTCGATTCTCGACATTTTTCTCTGAGAATACGATTTAGTCCCAACTTTGAGATTTTTATATGCCATCTCAAAAAGATTCTCGCACTGGTGCTGGCGTTCGCTTGTGCATTCACCATGTTCGCTGGTGCGGCGTTCACGGATCAGGCTGATATCAAGGCTACTGACGCTGTGAACATGCTCTCTTCGCTGGGCGTAATCACCGGTTACACCGATGGTTCCTACCAGCCGAACAAGGTCGTTACCCGTGCGGAAATGGCCAAGATGATCTTCGTTGTTCGCAACAACAAGATCGATGACTCTGCTTATCAGAGCAACTATTCCAAGCTGACTGACATCAGCAACCACTGGGCAAAGGGCTACATCAAGTTCTGTGAGTCCCAGGGCATTATCGCCGGTAAGGGCAACAACAAGTTTGACCCGGACTCTCCGGTAACCGGCGTTGAAGCTGCTAAGATGCTGCTGGTTGTAGCTGGTTATGACACCGACAAGGCTGGTCTGACCGGTTCTGCATGGCGCACCAACACCCTGAAGTACGCTGGCGCTGCTGGCATTCTGGACGACGTTAACGCTGCTCTGGAGCAGGGCCTGCCGCGTCAGTACGCAGCTCAGATGATCTACAACACTCTGGACGTTAACCGTGTTAAGTGGTCCAAGGACTCCGAGTCCTTCGACGATGTTCTGAACGGCGGCGTTAAGGAGACCGTAGGTCACGCTTACATGGGTCTGTGCGCAGACTATGGTACTCTGGTATCCATCGACAAGGATGCTCTGTCCATCAAGTTGGACAAAAACTACGATTCTGACAACTACCATACTTATACCGCTAATCCGGTTAAGTTCACCAAGGTAGCTGAGAATTATACCTCCCTGTTGGGCCAGAAGGTTAAGGTAATGTTCAAGGATGGCAAGCTGAACAATGTTCTGGGCGTTTATGCTATCTCTGACAACACCGTTTACAATACTCTGATGAACGACGTTGAGAAGGACGGTCAGAAGATCAAGTTTGATGGCACTTCCTACTCTGTTGATTCCAACAACATCGACACCTACTTTGTTGGTATCAACGGTGCTTCCGAGCTGGGCAAGAAAGCTGTTTCTTACTTCGACAAGGGTGATGCCCTGAACGCTGAGAAGACCAACGGCAACACCTCCCTGTCCGAGGTAACCTTCGTTGATTCCGACGGCGACAACAAGATTGACACCGCTATCGTTATCGAGAAGACCGCTGCTAAGGTAACTTACGCTTCTTCTTCCGAGATCGTTGCTGGCGACACCTACAAGGCTGCTGACGAGAACATCGCTGAGGGCTTTGCTAAGGACGACTACGCAGTAGTTTCCAAGAACCTGTACAAGGACAACAAGGACGTTGTTAAGGCTGACGTTCTGAACGACACCGTAAACGGCTTCAAGACCAAGACTGGCTATGTTCAGTACAAGATCGGCTCCACCTGGTACAACGCTGCTAAGGCTTTCTCTGACGTTGACACCGGCGACAAGGTAAAGGCTTACGTTGTAAACGGCGTTGCTCTGGATATCAGCTCTGACGATTCCAACGGCGCTCTGCCGACCGTAGCAGTTGTTACCGGTATCGGCGGTGACACCATCACTGGCGATCAGGTTAAGCTGACCTTCTTTGATGGCACCACCAAGACCGTAACTCTGGACAAGGTTGTTAAGTCCAACGGCGATTCCTTCACCGCTGCTCTGGGTACTGCTTACAGCTACTCCGAGTCCAAGGACGGCTACAAGCTGACTCAGCTTTCTGGCAAGAAGTACAACGATTACGAGGCTCAGGAGATCATCACCAGCTTCGCAAATACTTCCTTTGATTCCAATAAGGCGCTGGCATCCGGCGTTGGTAAGGATTACAACACCTACAAGTCTACCTATGCAATGGATGACAACGCTAAGGTTGTTCTGGTTCAGTCTTCCGGCAAGTGCAAGGTTGTAACCGGCAAGCAGTACAAGGCTCTGGCTACCGGCGATCAGGGCACGCTGACCTCTGCGTTCACCAAGAAGACCAACGGTCTGACCAAGATCATGCTGGCTTCTGCTTACGTTGGTGACGTTGACAAGACCGGTCACTCCAACGACAACTACGCTTACATCGTTAAGACTGGCTACAAGACCGGCGACGATCGCACCGCTTACACCATCTGGGACGGCGAGAAGAACGTAGACGTTGTTGAGAAGGTTTCCTACTCTGCTGGCGCTCGCGACAAGGGCATGGTAATCGGCTACTCCACCATCGATGAGGACGGCTATATCAACGATGTACAGACCTACACCGGCGCTAAGTTCACTGCTGCTGTAGCTAAGGGTTCTGAGGACACCTCTACTCTGTACTACGCTGGCGTACAGGGCGTAAACGGCGATTCTTGGGTAACTGTTGACGGCGTTAACAAGCTGAACATCACCAAGGATACCAAGATCCTGAACGTTGATTCCGACGCTGACGACGACGATCAGATCGGCAAGTCCGGTACTGCTCTGTTCGCAGCTGAGGAGATCGCTGACTCCGGCAAGTACTACATCAACGCTTACTTCGTAATGGATGAGACCTTCGGCTCCAACGACGACGCTGATCTGGCATTCATCGTATTCGACGTAAAGGGCAAGATGAAGGGCATGAACGAGAATTCTACCACGATCGCTAAGTCTGGTACCGTTACCGGCGTTACCTGCACCGCAGATACTTTCGAGGCTGGTAAGTCCTACGATCTGGTTCTGACTGCTACTGCTTCTTCTGAGCAGAAGGTAACTCTGACCGGCGCTGTATTTGCAGCTGACGGCAAGAGCACCACTCAGAAGGTTACTTTCGATGCTACTGGCAAGGCAACCGTTAAGGTTATCGCTCTTGGCACGGCAATCACCGTAACCGGCGCTGCTGTATAAGTTCTTATTCAGCACAATCGAAAACCCCGCTCTTTTGAGCGGGGTTTTCCTGCACTATGGAAAGGAGTGCTAACCATGGCTTACTCTCGTCGTGATCGAATCAATGACACCATGTCGCGTGAAGATCAGGAAGATCTGGCCTATACAAATGCAAAGGCCGGTATCAGTGTGGCTGCAATCGCTGATATGCTGGACTTGACGCATAACAAGACAAAAGACTATATTCATGCGGGTGAAGTGCGTGCAACAGCGAATAAACGTCCTAAACTGCACGTTTTGCCATCTGATGACCGCAAAAAATCTAAACAGGCTTAATACTAAGCGCTGAGTAGCGAATTCTTGAAGATGTAACAGGATTAACTACACATTACTTGGATTGTGTCCGTCAATAGAAAAGTCTTGCAAGGGTGTCAAAAGGTGAGCACCTTCAACACCAAATACACTTGTTAGGATTGTAAGAGTCGAGCCCCAATACTCACCTTCTGGTGCGCGAACGGGGCGAGCCCTTTTGCAAGAGTTTTAGGGACCTTTTGCAAGGGTCGGGTGCGCGAAACATTCGCGCTCTTTTGCGCGACTTTTATCTTAACCAAAACATTCCATGCTGATAATACAATAGCATAACTTACCCTTCACTGCAAGTGAGCGCACAAATAATACCCCCGAGGAAATTTTTCCTCGGGGGAGCCTTTACTCATTCAGCGGGAGCCAAACAAGTTATTCGGTTTTCCGAACAAATTACCACTCGGTAATGTTGCGGTTTACGTCAACAACCAGAACGGTGATCTGATCGTTATCGTCGAAGTAAGCCATTACGTTCGGAGTAGCGTCCTCAGACAGACCGGTAATGGTGTAAGTGCCAGAGGTCTTATCATAAGAGGTGATGCAGAAGTCGCTGTCGAATGCGTAAGCCAGATTGATGTTGGTGTAATCCATACCGGTTACGCCCTCAGAATCATCAGAATTTACGAACATTACGATGGTGTCCTTGCTGTCAACCTTGTCGTAACGGTCTTCCTTTGATTGATTACAAAAAAATCCTCCTGCCTTCTCATTTTTGAAGGCAGGAGGATTTGCCAGCTTAACTTACTGACATTGAGGATATCCTCGGGGGTTTTGTCCTTAAATCGGTAGAATTGCTTAAACGTACCTATATTAAATCCACACATTAAGGTCATATTTCTCACCCGTAATCATTTGAACTTGCGCACCAAGTATAATCTAAACTAATGATAAAGTCTGTTCAAATCAAATTTACCACTTTGAATATTAACTTGCTGGAAATATCTTTTATAAATTATCATAGCACTTACATAGTAGGTAGACAAATCTTACAAAAAGATCGTCCGAAGTCCGTCATTGCCATATAGCCCTCTTTTAGATGAGATTTATTAAATGGCGGCTCTTGAGAAGTAATTATATTTATTTGAGATAATATATATTCATGTTCTTTTAATGGATTATATAGAGCCTTGTCAACAAGTGAAGCCGTTTCTGAACTTTCAAGTAATCCAAGACGAAGTAAATTGTCAAAGTATTCACTGATTTTCAATGGATTTTCACATTCAGCAAGTTCGCCAATATTAGAAAAATTTTTAATGATGTCATTGCCCTCATTCTGTTCATTCACAC
This sequence comes from Butyricicoccus sp. OF10-2, assembly GCF_003481925.1. Taxonomy (NCBI): domain Bacteria; kingdom Bacillati; phylum Bacillota; class Clostridia; order Eubacteriales; family Butyricicoccaceae; genus Butyricicoccus; species Butyricicoccus sp. OF10-2. Next base: position 10,065 of record NZ_QUMC01000012.1, read on the forward strand.
GTTTCAATGTAACTGTCGGTACAATTAGTTGTGTAAATAAATAACGGAGAAGCTTAGCTTCATCGGGACTGAGTTGATTTATAATTTCCACAAAAGCCGGATGCACCCCATCTTTTATCGTCGCATCCATGGAGTTAGCCAGTAATTGTGCATATAATTCCCTTATCGATATATCTTCCGTTATACTTGCATTTTGTAAAGTCGGTACTGCGATTCTTGGAGATGGTGGGATAATATTCTCTGGCGTTATATTTTTTAGCTTCTCTTCCAGTATTTTGTATAGATCAGAGAGCATCTCTTCTCGCAACTGTGGATAATACTCACGAAATATAGTAAATGCCATCGTAGTAGCATCTTCCACAGATAATCCGTTATTCTGCTCTGCGATGAATGTGTTTCCGTGTGCACCCAATCCTGCATTTTGATGGATTTCTGTCGTATCAGTCATCATTTTTCCCTCCAGTATGGTTGTTCTGAATTCCAATAAAGGTATTATCATTTCCAGATGATGTCTGGTTTATTATTGTGGAATGAGGCTTCTTTTCACTTGAATGTCTTTTTTTTGCAATTCTGAAAAGGCCAGATATAACAGCTATTAATGCTGAACCACCAACTCCAATCAGCGCAGCTTGTACGGTTACATCTAATGATAAAAACCACTTCATCGATATCCCTCATCTAAAATATTTCTGTAATAATCTGTTAAACGGCGATGCTGTTATCTTTTATTTAAGTATATATGTGATTGATTTCATTGTCAATTTTAATCGCAAGACGTACTAACCAAAGTATGATTCTATTATTATCTCTTGAAAATATTTTTGCTCAATGATATCCTTTACCCTCAAAAATTTTCGCGATTTTGAAAAGTTTTTCTTGCAATTTCAGAAAAATCGGCTATTCTATTACTCACATCAAAACACCATGCGAGTTTAGGAGGTAATTTTTATGGGATTCGAAGCAAATCGTCAGCAGGTATTCAGCAAGCGCATTGTGGATCTGCCGGACCAGCCGGACATGTCCGCACGCGACCTGAAAGCGTACTTTGACTCCTCGGCAGAGGAACTGCGTCAGTCGTTCAATGGGCTGTGCGATGCACTGATCGACTTCTCTGCAGCGGCTAAGATGGGCTACCACGAAAGCGCAGGCGTACCGGCGCAGACCGTTCAGGACGCGATCGAAAACGTGCAGAAGCAGGTGCGTGACGCATCGGTGGGCAAGCTGCCGAGCGGCTGTGTAGACGGCGACAAGCTGGCACAAGACGTGCGCGACCGCTTCACTGCAATCGAAAGCTCGGTGCAGACAGAAGCTAACACACGCAGCAATATGGACGCCACCTTGCAGCAGCGTCTGGAACAGGCCGGACAGGTCCTGACCTGCAAGGCAGAGATTACCGCATCGCATTACATCGGCGATGGTCAGGCCAACCGTGAAATCAAACTTGGCTATCGTCCGAAGGCCGTGCTGCTGTTCCGCGAGGGCTATTACACCAGTTACGGTAACGCAATGTACGGCGGTCTGGCAACCGATGGTTCTCCGGTTATGTACGGTGAACGCATTGCGCTGGGCATCACCGATGAAGGCTTTGCAGTCCTGCATAACTCCAGCTGTGCCATGAACCAGAATACCTGTGTGTATACCTACCTGGCCATTAAGTAATGGCAAAAGGAAAACCCCGAGGATTTCCTCGGGGTTTTCTTTATGTTTAAGTAAAACTTAAACGGTTGCAGCGGTTACAGTGATAACCGGAGCAGCAGAGCCTACAACAACAGTGAAAGTGTAGGTGTGGCCAGCAGCTACCGTAGTTGCAGTTGCCGGAGAAACAGTACCATTGGTAGCCGAAACAGTTACCTGATTAGCAGCAGAGTTAGCAGCTACAGCAACAGTTACAGTTACGGTCTCGCCAGCTACAGCAGAGGTCTTATCTGCGGTAGCGGTTACGCCAGCTACGCCAGAAACGGTCGGAGCAACTACAGTGTAAGCAGCACCAGCATTGCCCTGAGCAGAAGCGCTAGAATCCTGAACGTAGGACTGCAGCTTGTTGTCGGAGTCAATGAAGATAGCCTTGATCTCATTGTAGCCGGACTTTGCTTCGTAGAAGATAGCTGCGTTAGCGTAGTCATCGCCGAAGGTCTTGGTGTAAGCAACAACGGAGTTGTTGTCAGACTTCTCCTTGTCATCGGTGTTAACGCCGATCTTAACGGTGTCAGAAGTCAGGGTCCAAGCAGCATCCTGACCGTTGATAACCTTACCATCAACGCCAACCTTGTCGGTGGTGGTGATGATGCGCTTATCCTCAACGGACTTAACCTTAACTACTGCGAAACGGGTGGTACCGGTAGTCGACTCAACCTTAACGTCAGAGTTGTTAGCCTTAGCATCGGAAGCGATGATCGGGTACTCAACAAAGTCGCCACGGTATGCAGAGCAGGAAGAACCGTCAACGTTCAGGGTAACTTCCTCAGAGCCGTTCCAGATGGTCAGCTGAACAACAGTGTCGTCGCCGAGCTTGGTGTCGATGCGGTTGGTAACGTAGCCGTAAGCGGTAGAGTCAGAACCGCCGGTCGGGAAGCTGCTTGCCTTAACTGCCAGAGCAACAATCTTGTTATCATCAACAATGTACTGAACGTTCTGTGCAGCCAGAGAGAAGTTACCCAGATCCTTAGCAGTGTAAACCTTCCACTTGCTGTCGGTGGTGTTGTATACGAAGATAGCAGCATCAGAAGCTACGATCTTGGAAACAGCAGAGCTACCGGAAACAGTATAGGTTACGGTTTTAGCATCGCCGTTGAAGGAACCAGAAGCAATAGAAGCTACATTGGTGTAATCCTTAGCGCTCAGGTCAACCTTGGAGTCGCTGGACTTCAGGTTGTAAGCGAACAGCTTGCCAGCTGCCTTGGAAGTATCCAGAACAGACGGAGTACCAGTGGTCGGCAGTGCAGCGCCGTCCTTCAGCTCGTCAACGGTGGTGGTGGTCTCAGAACCATCAGCCTTCAGCAGCTTAACGCGGGTATCGCCGAACTCGGTGGTACCAACGGTAGCAACTGCATAGTTGTTAAAGCCAGAGATCTTGTTGTAAGCAACGTAGTACTTGCCGTCTACGATCAGCTTGTAGGTGTCGTCTACGTCGCTAGAGGTCAGAGCGGAATTGGTGAAATCAGTTGCTACTGCAGTGTTAGCAGAGAACTTGTACCAGTTGCCGTTTACACGAATCTGAGAATCGCTTGCCTTGAATGCTTCGATCTTGCCCTCAACGGTCTCAGCCTTGGTGATGATGTTCTTACGCTCGGAGGACTGATAAGCCTCAACGTACTGAACCAGATCGCCAGCCTTGATGCCGTCGTATACTACGCAGTCATCCAGATCCTTGGTGCCGAGGCCCTCAACGCCAATCTTGGAAGAAGTTACGGAAGAAACCTTGCCGAACTTGGAAGTGGTAACGTAAGCCTTAACGATCTTGTTGTCGTCGTTGGTAACGAACTTGATAGCATCGTTAGAGTTTACCTTGTAGTTGCGGGTAATGTAGGTAGCAACCTCAGCTGCGGTAGCACCAGTGGTCTGGTTGTTGGAAGTAGCAGCATCAATATGATCAGCATCAATAGTGGTGTTAAAGTTGGTAACGATTACATCATCGTTAGCAGTATGTGCAGCAACATCATACTTCTTGTCGTTGAACTTGATCTTGCCAGCGTCAGAGCAGGACTGCAGATCGCCCTTAACGATGTTGTAAACCTTGGTGTTGCCGGTTACATAGATACCAAAGATGGTGTCCTTAGCGTCCGGCTGGTTCTTGGTACCGGTGTTGCCGTCCTTGAACAGTACGGAAACTTCCTCGCCAACATACTTGTTGTCGAAGTCAGCCTTGAACTGTGCAGCTACAGCAGAAACCTGAGAAGTGCTGTTGGTAACGGTCTTGTGCTGACCATCGATAGAGCCATTAACAGTAATCTCGCCATCCTTAGCGGATACGATGCTGCTGTCGCCCTCGAAGGTACCGATCCACTTCTGCAGGCCCATGTACTTCTCGCCAACGGTCTTGTTGTCAGTGCCAAGCAGGGTTACGTTGGTGTAAGCATCGTCGCGCCATACAACGGTCGGGGTGTCGATGGTGTTGTAGATCAGCTGTGCAGCGTACTGACGCGGGCAAGCAGCGGTGAAGGAAGTGTTAACATCCTCCAGCAGGCCGTTCTCGTCAGCCAGTGCGTTGGTCTTAGCAGCCCAGGACGGACCAGTCAGACCAGCCTTGGCAGCATCGTAACCCAGGGTTACGAGCAGCATCTTTGCAGCTTCCTGAGCGGTTACCTTGTCGTTCGGGCAGAACTTGGTGTTGCTCTTACCAGCAATGATGCCCAGAGACTGGCAGTACTTGATGTAGCCACGAGCCCAGTGGGAGCCAATGTCGGTGAAAGAGGTCTTGTCGTCGTTGTACGCCGAAGCGTCAGAGTTACCGGTGCGCAGGACGTAGATCATCTTCGCCATCTCCGCACGAGTTACGGTGCCGTTGGGCTTGAAAGAGCCATCGTCGTAGCCATTTACTACGCCCAGAGCAACCAGAGTGTCCACAACTTCAGCGTCAACCTTAATGTCAGCCGAATCCGTGAACGCTGCACCGGCGAACATGGTGAACGCGCAAGCGAACGCCAGCACCAGTGCGAGAATCTTTTTGAGATTGCATATGAAAAAACTAATATGAAAGAAAAGGATGATGAAAAATTAAAAATATAGTGTATTCATAACTTTATATAGGGAAATTAGTGCAAGAAATATGTTCCAAAATAAAACATAAAAAGTAAATTTGCATAAGCAAATATGAAAAGAAAAAATTTTTTTTGACAAATTTAGTGTTCGCCAACAGTATATATAAAATGTAGATAAAAGTAAAACACCAGAGTATTAGATATTCCGTGGTATAATAAAGGACCTGTATCTAAACGTACAGGTCCTCGTGGGTAAGAAGATCTGAGCACTCCCATCTCTCTAACGCAACTTAAAAGCAGGGGAGCCACAGTCTTAAAAAATTTTAGCAAAAATAGTATAACATCAATGCACGATAATAGCAATAGTGTAGATTCTTTTTATGAGTAGTCACTTGCAATATGTCCTTGCAGTTACCGTTGCAAATTTTTCTATTGCAAATCTTTCTTTTTACCATTATACTAAAGATGTTTTCTAACGCAACAATAGAAAGCAGCGTTGCCACACCCAGGTTTGGCATCACAAAGCTCTATCCCGGCCTTGTGTCGGGATATCTTTGTATTACAGGAGATTTACTATGAAGTATAGAATTGGTTTACATCTGGATAATGATAAAATCGGTTGGGCGGTAATCAGCGAGAATGAGCAGGGTGAAGCCTGTCATCTCGAACGTATGGGTGTTCGTTTCTTCTCTGTTGCCGAAAATCCGTTCAATGGCGCTGTACCTGGCATTGAACGTCGTAGGTATCGACTGACTCGCCGCCGCTATGCGCGTATCCGTTATCGTTTCTCAAAACTGCGTGAGCTTTTTGAACAAGTTGGTCTGCCGCCCATCGAAAAACTTGTCCACAAGTCTGTGGATTATTTGTGGCAGTTACGTACAGAAGGTCTGGAGCGCCAGCTGACACCAGAAGAGTGGGTTCATGTATTGTACCATATTGCGCATCATCGAGGTTTTCAGTATGAAGGAGAACTCGAGTCTTCTATGGTTCTCTGCAATGACGCTAAAATGCGTAAATCGATTCGTGAAAATCAGCAACAAATGGAGAAGTACAAATATCGTACTGTCGGTGAACTCTTCTATCGTGATGCTCGATTTCGTCCGAACGGCGTATTCGCTCCGTTCAAAACCGGACAACCGTATATTACTTGCGTTACTCGTGATATGATTCGCGATGAAGTCGTGCTTCTCTTTTATGCACAGCTCAGTTTAGGCAATCCGTTTGCCACTGAAGCCTTTGAACAGAAATATACCGAGATTCTTTGCCGCCAGCGCCATATCACGAATGGTCCGGGTCCTAATAGTCCTTATGCACGTCATAAACGCCGGGTCAGCGGCATTTATTGTCCCCTCGAGCCACAGCATGAATGCTGTCCGACAGTCACTCCGCTTGCAGAACGCTTTCACTTCTTATGTATGGTCAATGCACCGTACTCTATTGTTCATAACACACAGATTATTGAAAAAACAGATGAGCAAAAGCAAAAGATTCGTGCTGCCTGCACCAAGAACCCATCGGGTGTCCTTGCGGCTACGCGCAAAGTACTGCATCTGGAATCCGATACTCCTCTGACACTGCATCTCAATGGCCATGCGTATTCCGCGTCTGCAGTCAAAGATTTCGTTACACCTCATGGTCGCCAACTCCGCACGGCACTTTCCAAACAGTTTCCGGATGAACAAGGCATCCTGCACAAACATTGGGAAAAACTTCTCATCATGTTCGTTTCTACACCGAATGACCAATGGAAAAAGCAGTTAAAAGCCTATGGGTTTTCCAAAGAGCTGTGCGAAGCTCTGATTAATGCACACCTTATTAAACGCGATTTCTATTCTCGCAAAGCTATCGGACAGATGCTGCCATTTCTGGAGAAGGGCATGTCTGCCGATGAAGCACGGGATAAAGCCTATCCTAATAATCCCTTTGCGTATAATGGACCGCTGAATTTCAAAAAATTTCATCACATTGCCCGTCCTATTACGGAGCGTGTTCTGTCTCAGTCTATTGTTTTGATCAAAGCACTTATTCGTGAATATGGAATGCCTACCACCATCCAGTTCAGTACATCATATTCTATGGGTGCGCCTAGGGCTATTCGTAAAAAATATCAAAAAACAATGGCTGCCTACGAAAAAAGTATTCAGCCATTTCTGGTTTACGCAAGCAAAACTCTTCAGCGCAATCTAACAAATGATGAAAGAAATCGTATTCTATTATGGCATAGGCAAGATCACCAGTGCATCTATACGGGTACTCCGCTGACATTAAACCAGGTTTTATCGTCGTCAGAAACTTCTGTAGATCATATCATTCCTTATGCTGATAGCTATGATCATAGCCCACAGAACCTTGTATTAGTTCTTCGTTCTGCTTCCGATAAGCGCACTGCGCTGCCTGGAGCATTGTTTGGTATGAATGAAGATTTTCGTCAACGCGCTTGTAAAAGTAACCATCGCAAAACTCGAACAAATCTTTTGACGACCAAGTGGAATGAACAGAATAGTATTGATCAGAAACAGCGTTCATTGTATAATTCTTCGTCGCTCCTTAGTTCTTTTGCTGTTTTCCTACATCGTACGCTATCTGCATCCAGTAATACAGATGTGACTGTATCGTCGTTAAAGACACGAATAACCGGTCTGAGCACGGAACGCGTATTTGATAATGTACCTATTGAAATGGAACCTGCTGCAAATGCTATCCTTACGGCAATCATTGACACACATACCTGTGAGCAGCTGTCCAACTTCTTTATGGGGAATTATGAAAACACTCTATTTCGACCATGGAATTCCTTGCAGACAGAATTCGCTTCACTTTGTGCATCCAACAAGCAGTGTTTTTCTCATATGTCACAGCATCGAGTTCGCGGTGCCGCTCATCGTGATACCATATTACGCAGTCGCGGTGACCAAATCGTGGCCAAAGTTCCACTTACCAAATTAAAGCTGAATAATGATAGGGAAATTGCTGACTATTTTCAGCCGGAACGTGATCGTCTGCTGTATACTGCACTGCGCAAGCGTCTTATTGCATTTGGCGGAAATGCATCGGAGGCTTTTGCAGAACCTTTTTATAAGCCTAAATCCAATGGTCTGCGTGGTCCTTTGGTTAAATCGGTTCCTATTATACAGCGTCCGCGCAGCTTCGTACGCGTTCGCGGTGGTATCGGCATTAATGGCGATATGATTCGCATTGATGTATTCCGTACAGCTGATCAGGCCTATTACTTCGTGCCTATCTATGTTAAGGATACGTTGCAAGATGCTCTGCCATTACGAGCGGCAACCAAAAATCCGGATCGTATGTTATTGATGGATGAACATGATTTTATCTTTTCCCTTTATCAAAATGACGTGATTTATATCGAACTGCCAGAAGCAATCACTTTGAAAAGCACAACTTCTTCCGATTCTATTGAAGTAGACCATGGATATTTTCTCAGAGGTAAGGTTCGAAGTAAAAGCGGCACATTTGAAATCTCTACGTTGGATAAGCAGTATATGCGTACATCTATTCCATTTTTCAGCTTGTCCAAACTATATAAATGTGAAGTTGATCCGCTTGGAACGATTCGAAAAATCACGAAACCTGAAAAGCGTATGGAATTTCATCTTAAATAAAACAGAAAACGCCCAGCTTTAGATGGGTGCTCGTAAGGCAGTAATTCTAAAAAATTACTATTTTACGGCATCTGTCTGACAGGGTTGGAAACAACAACGAAAAAAACGATGTCGAGTTGCATGACCGGCATCGTTCTTTTTTGCAACAAAATATTAGAATTATGGAGGTATTTACCATGAAACACCTGTTATCTTGTGAATTTAACCTTGATACTGCTTGTGTAGAGCTTTGCTTTTCAGACGGCAGCATGGTTTCTATCGACACTATCGCTGTGGAAAACGAGGTAGTGAATAATATGTATCAACAGTCGGAACTCGACTACCTGATCGATAATGACCCTGCTGCATATGCTGATTTAATCCTTAACGGCGATCCTGCTGTCTACCTCAAGACAGTTACAGAATACCAAAACCTTGATTGATTTTTGGTGACGAACAAGAGCTGCCCTGCCATTCAGCGGGGCAGCTCTTGTTTGGGCAAGAATGTGCTCATGAAAAGTTATGCTTTAATCCAGTGAATTTGGAAACTAATCTTGAAAAATATGGTGCCTTCTTGTATAATAATGTGTGTACACACGCCGATTTACCGGAAAGGATGAAACCGATGGCCGATACGCATATTAAATATAACGATCACTCGATCAACTCCGCATTTAAGAATCACTACATTGTTCCCGACTATCAACGAGAGTATGTTTGGAAAGACGAACAGGTAGAGCAGCTATTGGCAGACTTACTTGATGCTTACAATACCGATAGTCAAAAGGCTTATTTCCTTGGTACTATTGTAACTTATGACTCTGGCAGCCAGTTTGAGTTGATTGACGGACAGCAGCGCCTTACCACATTTTTTATTCTGTTGTGTGCAATCAAAAAAATCTACATGGATCATGGTGAACAAACCAGTGTTATTGAAAATTTAATTTATAGCCCAACCATGAATAGTGAGGGTGATGTTATTAACTTGTATCATCTTCAGCTTCAGTATGAAGATGCCGGAAATTGTTTAGAGCTGATTGAAAAAGGACAGGAAAGACCGAACTATATCACTCAATCGGGAGAAAGACTGTTCGACGCATTCAAGACGATTCAGGACTTTTTGCAGGAACAATTCCCCCAAATCGCTGATTTGAAAAAATTTGTTGTATTTCTGCTAAACAAAACAAGCTTTATTCGTATTGAAACTTATGACATTTCTGATGCACTGAAAATTTTTGAAACAATCAATCAGCGAGGCAAAGGGCTTGACCCGATGGATTTGCTTAAGAATATGGTTTTCCGTCAGGTTGACAGAAGCAAATTCAAAGAACTAAATATGAACTGGAAGTCTATTACCCGTTCGCTGGAAAAAATTGATGAGAAGCCGCTCCGTTTTCTTCGCTATTTTATCATGGCCAATTATGATACCTCCAGCGAAAAAGATGGGATTCTCCGTGAAGATCAGATCTATACCTGGCTCAGTAATAACAACGCTCAGTGCCATTATGAAGAAGCTCCATTTCAGTTTGTTCAAAAAATGGCACAGAATGTTGAGTTATATGTTAAGTGCAGGATGCCCGATGATGCATTAGAGGGAAATGTACATTTGAAGAACATTCCTTTGCTGGCAGGTAAATCCTATAAGCTGCACTTGATGCTTCTTCTTGCGGCTTCCAACATGAACTCGGAGGCATTTGCCAAATTCAAAAGCATCCTTGAATCTGTGGTTTATTACACGGTAATTGATAAAATAGCGACCAATATCACAGAGCGAACTTTTGCATTGTGGTGCAGAGATGTTCGCAATATCGTTACAGCAGAGGACTTAGATTGTTTTGTAAAGAACACTATTATTCCCACCGTGAATGACTGGAAACTCGATAATAAATCCAACTTCCTTCGCTTGGGGTTGAACAGTATGCAGCAATATCGAATCAAGTTTATTCTCGGTAAAATTACTGCGTATGTAGATGCATTGAAATTAGGGAAAACTACGGTGGAGGATTTAACTACCTATACGGAAACAGCAGTTGAGATTGAACACATTATGCCGCAGGCTTGTACAGATAAAGGACTGTACGGCATGAATGAAGAAGAATTTTCTGTATATATTAACCGGCTTGGAAATCTTACCTTGCTTGAAAACACCATCAACAGATCAATCCAGAATGATGTTTATGCAAACAAGGCAACTTACTATAAACAGTCTAAATTCTACATCACTTCTTCTATCTCGGAACTGGTGAATTTAGGACAGGATACTGCTATCAACAGAACAAACTCACTGCTGTCGTCTTGGCCTGATTGGAATAAGCAAGCCATTGAAGAACGACAAGAAATGTTCTATCGGTTAAGCGAAATGATATGGGAGCTGAGATAACCTACCAGCAAAAAAGAAGTGCTTTAGAGGTATTCACAATGGCAGAAAAACGAAAACCAGCAATCCGTCAGCGCCCGATACAGGTCAAGTTTTTTGTAGACGAAAAAGAACTTGACCTGATAAAACAGAAAATGGCACAGATGGGAACGGACAACATGAGTGCTTATCTCCGCAAAATGGCAATCGACGGGTATGTTGTGAATTTGGATATGCCCGAACTCCGTGAGTTGACTTCCAAAATGAAACGGATATCCAACAGCGAAAACCAGATTGCCAAACAGCTCAACACAACGGGTAACATCTACGAAGCTGACATTGAAGAAATCAAAAAGAATCAGGAAGAAATTTACGAAGGCATTAAAAAAATCCTGCTTTCTCTTTCCCATCTGAAGTGATGTCAGCTCCGCAGGAGTGTAGCTGATTTTGAAAAAATTGTCAAATGGTTTGGGATGCTTCCCAACAAGCTTTTGCAAAAATCAGCTTCGCTGAAATTTGCAAAACGCACGATGTGTGTACACACGTGCACTGCTTGCAAAGTTTGTTTTGACCTTTGCAAGTAACTTGCAGGTTTCAAATTTTTAGAAAAATAGGTTAACCGCTGCGTTGTCTAACAGACAGCACAGACGGCGGGATATGCTAAGATTGTAAAGCAAAGTGCAAGGGGATATAACATGAACGATAGAATTGCCTTAGTGATTGGAAATTCTGATTACATTTATGTAAACAAATTAAATAATCCAAGAAATGATGCTAATGACATTGAATGTGTTTTAAGCAGTCTTAACTTTGATGTTAGAAAGGTAACTGATACCAACTTGATTGATCTTCAATAGGCAGTCAATACTTTTTTGAAAGAGTTAGACGAGTATGCTGTTGGGTTATTATTCTATGCTGGATAAGGATATATAAGAAGCGTCTGGCACAGGCAGAAAAGCGTATAGGGGAACTTGACCGCCTGTTTATCAAAATCTACGAGGACAACGCCAAGGGCAAGCTGAACGATGATCGCTTTGCCATGATGAGCAAGACCTACGAGGATGAGCAGGCGCAGCTCAAAGTTGAAATCGTAAATCTGCAAAAAGAGATTGCAGTACAGGAATGACAGATAGAAGACCTTGAACAGTTTATTCAGCGGGCACGCAGATACACCGACCTCACAGAACTTACACCATATGCGCTCAGAGAGCTTGTAAAGGCGGTTTATGTGGAGGCACCGGACAAGTCCAGCGGTAAGCGCAAACAGAGGGTACATATCGAATATGACCTTGTTGGCTATATTCCTGTGGATGAACTGATAAAAGCGGAACAGGCATGACCGAAATCATGCCTGTTCCAAGAAATTCACATATTACTGTTTTACGACCACCGAGCTTTTGCTGAGCGTTTTCTGTTTATAAGGTATTAGGCGGCCTTATTGGCTCTCAATCCCATTGCCCGCATCTGCAATTCCTGCGAATACAGGCGAAGTGTATCAAATTCGTTGTCGGTTTCATCGAGTTGCTTGCGGAACAGGGCTTCGAAGCGCTGCTTCTTTTCCTCGAGTTCACGGATTCGGTTGATCCAGCGTTCCAGAATAGCAGGACTCTGGCTGGCATTGTTGATTAGATAAGCGGCGCGTTCCTGATATTCCTGTGCCTCTTTGCGGACAAGAGTATAAAACTCCGCGGTCATCTTTTCACGCTGTTTATCGTCATCGGCTACGAAGAAGCTGTTGACGATAAGCGGCTTATCGTTGCGATTGGCGCGATTCAGTGCTTCCAGAAAATCTTCAAAGAGGTCAACCTTGTGCATATGGTCGCGCGGGACGAAGTACAGCTTGCCGTATATCGAGATTGGCAAGGCATCCAGAGATGCAAGGTAATGCGTCACAATCGTGTCGATTTGACTGCGTCCAAGACAGTTGCGGTAGACCTGAAAGCGCTGCTCCATTTCATCGCAGAGCTGAGCAACATCGACCGTCGGATCGTTCTGCTCGATATTGCAGTACATCTGATCCTTGCTGCGGTCATAGCATACATTTGCCAACTTTTCGTAGCGATTCGTGCTTAAACCGACGGTTTCACGTACTAACTCACGCGAATAAATTTGTCCATTGTGCATGTTATCGCGGCAATAAATCCGAAAAATCTCCTGCGAACCTCTGCTATTTGCCTCAACTCGGCGCATCACACGACCGGTTGCACTCCGAAAAGCGTCAACTACCGAAATACGGCGGCCGGAATACGGGAAGTCCATAACGTTACAGATGTTCTCAAACTCGGCCTTGTCTACCAGCACATCGCCCAAAGAATAATAGACGAACTTACCGAGCAGTTGAGTTTCATCAAGGTTATTGCCCTGAACGACCATGAATTGGTTAGGATTTGTCATAAGAAATCTCTCCTTTAGCTGATTCGTTTTGCGGCAAGATAATCGTCTATGCCGTTGTAGTTTTCACTCCAGATAAGTGTTTTGCAGGGCAGGCCGCAATCGGTAACCACTTGTCGTAGACGCTTTCGTGCAGCTACGACTTGCGGATTGCGCAGCTTGTCCATATCGAACGCTTCCTGAACAGAGGTCAGATGCAGACTTTTTAACGTGTCTGGCAGATATTTTATCGCAGCAACACCGGGAACACAGATGAACAGTGCGTTACCAGATAACGCGCTGGCAACATCGCCTTTCAGCGGTCCCTCGGTGATAACTGCGGTGTTTTGCGCACAGTTTCCGGTCACATGGATCCAGCTTCGTGCGGCAGTGCCATAAGGCTTGCCGGCACTGGAAAGCCAGACATATTTCATGCGTTTGGTGTTTTCGCGGCGGATTTGAATACCTTGGATCTGGCCGGTCATAGCACGAATGGGTATCAGCAGTCCGCTGTATGAGCAAAGCCGCCATGCATTATCACGAAAATAGAACCCCGGTACACCGTTGAGATCATAGCGAGAGGAGAGCTGCGCGGCAATTTTGTCGCGCAGTTCCTTTCCGTCTTGCAGTGAACGATAGCTGTTTGCCACAATCGCTTGATCAGACAGCCCTCGGCCGGACAGGTTTTGATGGTGCTCTGCGGACAGCGGAAGCAAGTCCAGCAGGGCACGGTATACAGCGTCACGCTGTTCGATGCCTGCCGGTTCACGCTCGGGCGGCTTCTGTACCGCCGGAAGCGGGAAGTGCAGCATTTCATCGGCCACCAGTACGTGATAGGCGCTCGCATAGGATAAGCCTGTACGGCGTGCATAGAGGCTGACCGCGTTGCCATGGGCACCACAATGAAAACAGTGATACTGCTCTGTATTGGAATACAGATACAGCCTCCGCTTGGTGTCACCGCAGAACGGGCAGTTGATGTGCAGCTGTGAGCCGGAATCATTGACCGCAAGTCCGCTTTTTCGTGCTGTTTGCAGGATTGGAAATGTGATAAATCCCATATGCTCACCCTGCCTTACGCTGTACGGTATCAACAGCCTGCACCTGTAAGGTCTGGCCGCTGACAACACGGGTCAGAATAAGCTGTCCGGCAGGCTGCACAGCACCGAGGTCACAAAGCGATTCGGAGTTGTCTACAAACAAGGGATAACTCCTGCTGCTGAGTTTGGTCAGCAGTTCTACAACCTCCAAGCCGCAGCGCACGCGCTCGGACAGCGAAAGCTGTACATAGTCGCGCCCATCATAGGTCAGTTTGAATACATCGCGCACTTCGCCGCTCTCTTTGATGGGCTCAACCAGCTTAAGGGTGGCTTTGTGCAGTTGAACCGGTGCAAACAAAAGCTGTGCACGTTCGGCCTGATAGGCTTTTGCTGCTGTCAGCTTGTCGTTCAGCATACGGATTTGCACATCGAGGTTATCCAATGCTTGTTTTTGTCCCTGCGGCAGACTGGAAAGTAGCTTGCCGATGGTGGCGATCTCGCTTTCCAATCTTGTTTTCTCGGTCATCAGCTTTTCGTACTGTTTTCGTTCGGCATCAGTCAAACCGCCAAACACTCGAACAGCAGTTAATTCTTTGATTCGCGCCTTGATAAGCGCACGCTGCTGTTCGGCAGTTGTTACAGAAGAAAGTTTCTGCAATTCCTGCTCCAGACGAGCGATTTCACCGGAACGCCATGCATCAAATTGCTGGCGCTGTGCTTGTTCCTGTTTGGAAAGTACTTCGCTCTGCCGGCGTAATGCGGTGCCGTCTGTGCGGATTTTTTGCAGGCGTTTGGCGTAGGCGGTCTGTACCTCGGACATAGCGTTTGCATCCATGCGGCGCAAACAGGTCGGACAGGCGCCCTGCTTTTGCAGGTAATCAAGCCGTGCGGCTTCATCGTTATACCGTCCGTACATAAGCTGCAGATCAGACTGCATTTTCTGCAATTTGACCGCATTTACAGAGGAATACTGTCGGGAACGTATAGCGTTCAACTGGCCTCGCAGTTCGGAACGTGCCTTATCAGCAGAATCGTCCTGTACCGCATCGTACTGCTCGGATAACTTCTGGATTTCCGAATCAACAGAAGAGAAATCCTGTGCAGCCTGCTTTTGCTCCAGCGGAGCGATAGCCGCTGTGGTATGTGCGAGAAGTGTCTGCTTCTCCGTCAGCTCTTTCTGCAGCTTCGTGCGCTGCAGTTCGGTCTGTTCAAGCTGACCGCTCAAAACTAAACGGTCCTTTTCAAGCTCCCTCAGTTCATCGCGGCGGGATTTGATATAGGTTGCCGGAACGGCAAGGGCATCGTTTGCAAGGATACCGCGCATATGCTCGCTCAATTTAGTAAGAACTGCTTCGTGCGAAACCGGTGGAAGATACTGCTCGATGAGCTTTCTTCCGTCGCCGCCAAGCACTTCTGTAAAGTACAGTGGATTCAGAAGAGAAAGAATCAGATCTTTGCTGCCGAACCGCTCCGCGAAGTGTTCCTGCGTGGTAGTTGCACCATCTACGGATAACACGGTACGGCTGTTCTGACGAACACGGCGGATTTTGTGGGTACGTCCCTCGTTGGTGTGAATCTCAACTTCGACCCACATCGTAGAAGTGTCGTTGTTGTGCAGTCGGTCCAAATCACGCCCGCCGAAGTACGGAGCACCGGTCAGTGCAAATGCAAGGGCATCTGCAATCGAGGATTTGCCCTGATAGTTGTGGCCGGTGATCTTGGTGAGCTGTCCCAGCGTCCAGATGTGCTCCGTGGCAAAGCCGCGGAATCCGCACAGTGACAGCTGCGTGATAACAAAACTGGTCATAGTGGTTCTCTCCTTTATGCCGCCTGATAGTCGGCAAGTTCATAGTAGCTCCCATTTGCACTGTTTCGCTGTACAATAGAAGCCTGTTGAAGCTGAATACCGTTCACGAGTCCGGGCTTTGTGCCAAAGCTGAAAACTTTCAGTGCACGACCGTCCGGTGTGGTAAGGTCAATCCATGCGGCGTTTGGATAATTTTTAATAGGTGCAGGGGTCAGACCAGTGACGCAGTAGCAGGCCGTGGTTTTATTGCTGCTTTGCGCGGTGCACAGACCGAGCTTTTTCAGTTTCTCAGTGTAATACTGTGTCAGTTCGGCAGGATTAGCGATGCGCTTGCGCTCGTCGATAGCAGTCCACTTTGCATCAAACAGATACAGGTATCGGCCGATGCCCCAGAGAACAGCGGCACGTTTGAAGCTGTCCGAAATACCGCCCTTGATACTCTCAAAGTCCGTGTTTTCGGCGCCGTCGATTTTCTCAATCCACTCCTGCTTGTTCTCATCATAGATGGACAGACCGCAGAGCTGAGAGGGAATTGGTGTACGGTCGGCCTGTTCAGGATTCTCACCGCGGGACGCTTGGGAATGTACTGGTGCCACGGAATATACCGTGTACGCCAACGGAAAGGGCCGACTACATTGTCAAGCCGGATTTGAATGGCTCGGCTGGTGATATACGGTACAGCAAGGCCGGAGCGCTGATGTACCTTGGTGATACGCCATTCTACATCGGACGATGGGAATGGTTCGCTGAGTTGGCGCGAAAGTTCTTCTGCGTTCATAATTTACCTCCTATAAAATCGGAAAGGGTCTTACCAGATGGAATCAGCACATGACTGTAATAGTAATCCGGTGTTTTGTCTTTCAAATGCTCAAAAAGTTCACGGGCACTGAGATTTAAGCGTGTCTGTTCTGGTCGGTAATAGTCATCGCCAAACGGCACGGCCATCACATGATGAACGAGTGTCCGCAGTTTCCGGATCGAATCATATCCGGTAAAGGCATTGGAACCGACACAAAGCGAAAAGTCGTTGACGTTGGGAAATGGGCTTTTGTACAGCACAGTTTGCGGTGTTAACTCTCCTTGATTGGCAATCGCCAGACGAAAGTTCTGCAATCTATCGCCATGGAGGGTACAGGACAGCAGAATCCGCGGAACCGGGAAATTCTCGTACTGCGTGTTGTGATAGGATACTTCGCAGTAATCGAAATCACTTGCGAGCGTTACCGTCCACTGCTCTTTGTGCTCGGTGAGCGCGATACAGTTCGGCGGCAGCAGGCCGCTGTGCTGCGGCGGTGCGTAGCTGTTCTGGCGGATTGCGTGCATAAGTTCATCGTTTTCGATGTACTTGACACGATGCAGGCCGTTCTGGTCAATGATTTCGGTTTTGACTTGGGTTTGCAATGGGTCAAAGTGAAGAATTGCTTCTCGGATCATCGTTAAGCCGCCTCCTTTACGGCAGGTTCGGGGAAGGAAATCAGGTTGTCTGAAGGTATCAAGCCTTGCGCTTTCAGCATGGATAATCGATGAGTGAAGATTCCGATAACCTGTAAAATCCCATCCAGTAAGGACTCGGGGTCATAGAATTGCTCGCAATACACCCAGACTGACAAGCCGTAGCCATACACGTGGTGTGTTTGTGTCACTACTCGGAAATAACAGCTGTATGGGCAGGCATCGAGCAAGGTGTCGTAAACATCCGTACAAATGTCCTTATAATAGGGATCGTCTTTCATACGGATTCCAAGACCATCGGCGTGTTGCTTCACAAAGGTGAAATACTGGCGCATAGGTTCGTCGGAAAAATACATACGTTCACAGGTTTCGCTTTCGTCCCAGCGAATATCAGCGAAATCTGCAGTAGCATTGATCAGATCATACCAGTTACCATAGAGGAAATCTTCGTCACAATCAATGCAGGGGCCGCAGATATCCGTATAGGCATCCAGACGGCCGGCATCACGGAAAGACTGTGCGACAGCCAGCTGTTTGAGGGCATTGGTCAAATCTTCGTAATACTCCATAGGTGTTCTCCTCATACAAAATCGCAGTCTGATTGTACTGCGGGACGGGTATTGAGAGCCTGCTGATACAGCGGAAGCGCTGAGCAATTGTTATCAGCTTCTTCGCAGCGTTCTATAAGTGTATGGATACAGGTCTGGTCAAATTTATTAAAATCCAGATCATCAATGGACACGAGTTCATCTGCCAGCAGAGGTTTCAAAACTTTCTCGATGAGATAAGACTCCCCGGAATCATCGAGGAGTCTTACGGTAAAAGGAAGTTTGTCGAGGTCATTGAGGAATCCGGAGAGATTTAATTTGGACATAAATACTTCTCCTACGGTCTATTATGCTGCCCTCCGTTTGGAGAGCAGCGGTCGGACATTTACGGTTTTGCTGGAAAAGGTCGTCATGCGGGCAACGAGCTCGCCGGTAGCCAGAATGTTATACAGCATACACAGCACGAGCGTTGCCGCCATGATATTTGCGGTAATGGCCTGCGGTGCGGAAACAGACGCTTCCGCGCAGGACTGTTCGGACGGAAATTTATCCGTCGGATCGAGAATATCCGGATAAAAACGAGCCACTGGTTTTTGTACCGTTCGGCCGCCTTTACGGACACCACACACGACCTGACCATTCGACAGTCCGTTGCCGGAGTCGATATAAATGAGATCGCGGGCTTGACAGAACACACTGTTGCAAAGCTGTCGGCTGCGATTGTTGTCCACCGCGCCGATTAGAATGACAAGAGCGTTTCGCTGATTGGGTGTCAGCAGTGTTTTAAGCTGCTGTTCACTCTCTACAAAGCGGTCCGAAAAGCAGGTTTCCATGCCGAATGCGCCGGAATAGCGCGTTGCCAGCACTTCTGCCTTGTTTTTGCCGAGGTCTGACGCGATGAAATTCTGCCGAACGAGGTTCTTCTTCTCCGCGACGTCGCCGTCACAGAGAATGACCTTAGACGGACGAAACAGCGCGTGTAGCAGGCGGTACAGGTGCGGTGCGATGTGCCCGCCGGTGCCGCCGCAGCCGAGCATAACGATGTGGACGGGGCAGTCTGTGCGAAAACGCATCACGCCGCCTCCTTTCGGTAGGCATGAACGGCAGTGAGCCACGCAGTCGAGAACGGCACATCGGTCCGTTCACAGACCTGTTCGGCGGGAATTTCAATGTGCTGTCCGCCGCAGGCAAACCGGCAGCGGATCTCGGGATAGAACCGATCTAGCCGTCCGATGACCATATACAGGCGCGTGGCCTGTTCGTCCGCATCGTCCGTCCTGGAGAACCGCGCCGCCATCATGTTATGCGAGTGAACCTCCATCACGAGATAATAGCGGCTTTCGTCCGGGCGGTCTGAAAGATCTGTTTCCACGCTGACTGCGGTAGCCTGTTGCGTCGGAACGCGC
Organism: Butyricicoccus sp. OF10-2; assembly: GCF_003481925.1. Taxonomy (NCBI): domain Bacteria; kingdom Bacillati; phylum Bacillota; class Clostridia; order Eubacteriales; family Butyricicoccaceae; genus Butyricicoccus; species Butyricicoccus sp. OF10-2. Next base: position 29,343 of record NZ_QUMC01000012.1, read on the forward strand.
AGGATATATTCCTGCTCCACGCGGTCCCAGTACACATTGACGAGCGCTTCCATGCAGCGGTCATGCGCTGCGCACACACGGCGAAAGAACGAAATGATTTCCGCAAGCTTGGCGGCTGGAAGCCGGGGCAGGTTCATCTGAAACCCTGCCCGTACCATGTCCAGCTCCACAATTTTTGAGGACGGCGCGATAAACGTACCGATCTCGTTGCGGCGCATTTCGTAAATCTGTCCGTTCTGAGAAGGAATATAGCAGATAGGCGCGTTCGCTTTTTCTGCCGCATCCACGCTTTCGCAGACTGCCTTGTATGCAGGGAAAGGAAGAATTCCCTTCTTCTGCGCGGTGACAGTAGGCTTTACGCTGCAAACCGGCAGTTTATCCTTGCTTTTGTGCTTTTTCAGCGCGTCTTTGAATTTCTTGCTCTGTTCCAGTTTGGACTTTGCAGAGTAGATCGTGCTGTTGACGTCGGTGATACGTTCCGTGAGGCCGGCGTAGCTGAGTGTCCAAGAAACATGAGCACGCGCTTCCAGCTCAGGGCAGTCTGCGGACATTTTCACACGAAGCTGCTCAAAGGTCATGTCTGCATCGGTGATTTCGGCCTGAATCGAAGCGTAGTCGAATACAGGGCAACTTGTGGTGACTTTCACCAGAAGTTCTGCAAGCGAATCTTCCTCACTCTGTTCTACAACTGCACCGAACAGATCAATGATGTTGTCCGGCTGAGAAGCGGCGGGCTGTTCGGCAGCAAAGGGAGTGGTCTGCTGTTCGGTGGATGGCGTTGGTTCGGGAACGATAGTTTCTGTGGGTGCGGTCTGTGCGATTTCCGGAAGCGGAGTGCTTTCGGGAGCGACAGGTGCGGGCGATGCTGCAAACAGATCGTCCAGACTCATGGGGTTCGGGTTGTTTTCGGTGTTCATAAGGGTTCCTCCTTCGTTTTTTTGCAACAAAAAAAACCACACGATTCCAGTTAAGGATTCATGTGGTCTGGTTTGTCTTACAGGTTTCAAAGATTCGGCTACGACCCAAAGACAGAAAAATGCCTGGGCGGGTACGTTGACATAGTGATACTTTGACCTGTTATAGAATCACTATATAACAAGAATGAAAAAATGAACAGTTGAGAATTATTCTGCTTGGCCATATAAAACTTGCGGTGATTTTCACATTTAACTACAAGCTCAGTAATTTAGTACCCTCGCCTTTATTTGAGGAATAATCTTCAACTGGTATTTACTCTGTTGCAGATGTACATTATTGTTATACTCAGGTCAAAGTAACACTATGTCAACGTATCCGCCCGGGCATTATTATGCTCCGAGTCGTATCTTACTCTTTGAACCTGAAACGAGCATTTAAGACCATATGAACCCTAAACGGGAGCATATGGTCTTTTTCTATGCTCAAAACGAAAAAAGGAGGAACCAAATCTATGAAGTTTTCCGCAAACCGCTCGGAAATGCAGCCAATCATCAAGCGATGTTGTCTTGTGATCGGACGTCAATTCCTTGCAAAAGAGAAAGTCTGCGTCCTAATGGAAGCGGATGAGGACCACAACCATGTGCAGTTTACTGCAATGGGAAACGAATGTGTCTTGCAAGCGCGGCTGAACTGTTATGTTGAGCACAGCGGCAAGGCTATGATGATCGGCAGTGTACTGCAATCCATGCTGGAACTGTTCCGTGAGGAAGTAACCACCGTAGAAACCGATGATACGACAATTTCCGTTCGCAACGCAAAGACCGGATACTGTTTCGCTCTCATGGATGCCAAGAAATATCCTGTCCCAGAGCCATGTACGCCGGAATCGCTGACAGAAGCAGACGGATTTTACGAGATCAGCTCCAAAGTTCTGTTTTCTGCCGCCAAAGACAGCGAGCAAAACCTGCGCGTGCTGAACTGCATCCGAGTCACCGTACACGATGGGCAATGGTCGGCAACAAGCTGCGATAGCTATCGTCTGACTACGGTATCTCAAGATACTACGCAAACCCAACCGCTGGATATGTTGTTAGCTGTAGATGCCATGAAAACGGTATTGCACGTATTTAACGGAATACCACATTACAAAGTCGGTGTTTCTAACGGTAATGCAGTGTTCTGCGGTCCCGGCATGGTGCTTCGTGCGCGATTGAACGAGGAACAGTATGTGAATATCCAGCCGCTGATAGACCATTTTCATATGGTTCATGAGGCACAGGTTGATGGTGGTGTACTGCTGGATACGCTCAAACGAATTAGTGCAGGCAGTACGACCAACGCCAAACTGCTGTTGCTGCCGGTAGATGATCGCACTATGCGGTTACAGTTCATCTCTAATGCCAACAGCACAGTCAGCGGTCAGATTGAGATGGACTGCGTGGTTAAAACACCACTTCCCAAGGACGGCTTTTGCTACAACTATATTTATCTAAAGGAAGCGGCCTCGCTCATGCAGGGCAACGATATTGCAGTCCAGTTTGACAAGACCGGAGCCATGATGCTGCGAGCTGACAACGAGCTGCATTTGCTGCTGCCGACTCGGCAGCCGAAAGTCGAAGAGAAACCCAAGACTAAACGCACGCGCAAAGCGGCGTAAAAGGAGAAAAAGATGAAGAAACCTATCCTGATTCCTATTGGCGTAGCGGAGCGAATGACTTCGTTCAAGCCGGAAAACCGTCTGCTCAGTGCAGTTGGTCAGTTTTCACCGAAGCGCAAGAATTTCTGGTATCCGGTTCAGAGCTATTTTCTGACCGAACAGAGCATCAACGAGGCAAATACGTTTTTCAAGCGCCTCGCTCGCACGGTACTCCGCAGCGATGCGGCTATGCGTCGTTTCTGCGCGGCAAACGAAGATGCTAAACAGCCGGATTACTGGTGTCCGACCTATGATTTTGCGTATTTTGGCAAGGTAAACGATTACCGTTTACGCTGTATGTGCAATCACGGGGACTTCAACTACATGCTGATGGTATATCAGAAAAACAGACCATATATGAACAGAAAGGCGGCATAAATAATGACAACAGATACTTTAAATCGACCATTAACCGAATCGGAATGTGCGCTGGTCGCACAGTACCACAAACTGATTTATTGCGTAATTAAAGACTGCCATTTGCCGAATGATGCGGCAGCAGATGCCTATGGCGAAGCAGCTTTAGGATTGATTCTCGCGGCACAGCGGTATGTACAGAGCGAAGAACTGCAGAAATACTGCTTTTCTACAATCGCATATAGCAGTATGCGTGCTGCTTTGCTGCGCCAGCACCGCCAGATTGTCCACCAGCCGGTGATGCTCAGTCTGGATGAGGAGCTGCCGAGCGGTACAACGCTGTATGAGCTGATTCCGTCCGTTTCCGGAGAGGAGGCGGCGTGATGAGTGATCATACCGGTGTATATGCAGTGTATTTTCTGTACCGTTCCCGCTATGCCTTTGTTTCCAGTCACAGCTTGGAGGATGACGAACACAATGTCACGTTAAGCGGACTGGAAAAGGCGCTGCTCTTTATGCATGAAGCGGATGCTTATGTGTTCATCGAACGGGAACTGCAGCAGGCTGTCGGCAAAATGTATCATGTCAGCGAACTGTCGCTGGATGAAGTTTTGCAGTATTGCCCGCAGATTTATGAGGTGCGCCGTGCATCTAAGAATAATGGCGCCGCATGACCAGACAAGGAGAAAGGACTACTATGTTACGAGATAAAATGCTGGCAGTTATATCAGAACTGAACGGCGAAATTGCCGAGCGTGCAGAACTGATCCATGCGATTGCAATGGCGCTCCTGTCGGGCAGCAACCTGTTTATTCTGGGTGATCCCGGACAGGCCAAGAGCTTCGCAATCAATGAGTTTCGCAAGCGCATTACCGGTACAAGACAGTTTGAACGCCTGCTTTCCAAGCAGACAGACGAAGAAGCGCTGTTTGGTCGTCTTGATCTGGCGAGCCTGATTCCCGGTGCAGTACCGGCGCAGGTGCTTGCGAAAGATCCCCATTATCAGCAGATGAAGCAGCAGCTGAACGCTATTATGCAGACCGTACAGACGAATCCGGCGGATACTGCAGCTGCGGCACGGCTGAAACAGCTCACCGAGGCTATGGAGCAGTACCAGAAAGGTCTGTCGCTTTTGACCGAGGCACACCGACGACTATTACCAAAGGGAAAATTCCAGATGCACATATTGTGTTTCTTGACGAAATTTTCAAAGCCGGTGATGGCATTTTGAACTCGCTGTTGACCGTACTGAACGAACGCCGCTATACCAACGAAGGCGTAACGACCGATGTTCCTGTCATTTCGTTCTTTTCGGCCTCCAATGAGATTCCAAACTTCCGCAATGCAGAGGAACAGATTTTGGCACCGCTGTATGACCGTTTTCAGCTGAAAGTGGTCACGCGCAATGTGCAAAATCGTAAAGCACGGCTCCGCATCCTCAAAGAAAAGCAAAACGAACAATTCGGTACGGTTACAGCAACAATCGCATTGGGAGAGCTGTATGCCATGCAGAGGCAGGTGCAGCTGGTGCCTGTGCCGGAATCCATTAATGAACTGATGGACGATGTGCTGTGCGAACTGCGCCGTCAGAATATTACGGTATCTGACCGCAAATTCTTTGGCTTCGGACGCATTGCTCAGGCGGCTGCATGGCTTGCCGGACACGCAGAAGTCCAGCCGAATGATTTGCTTTCGCTCAAAAATTATCTCTGGAACGAGCCGAAAGAGATCGAAACGGTGCGTGTCGTACTTGAAAAGCTGTGCGATAACCCGCTGAGAACACATCTGGGCGAACTGCTGCACAAGGGACGGGACGCATTTGCGGCATTTGACGCTGCACCGTCTGTTAAGGCTCTGGTGCCGCTGCGTGCTGCATTTGCAGCGCTTTATCAGGAGTGGTGTGTGCTCGATGACAGTGCACAATCCGATGAACAGCGGGCGCAGACCGCAGAAACGCTGGCAGATTTGGAATCGCTCAATCGAAAAGCGCATGATACGTGTCATTTTTCGTACAGCACATTGAAAGAACTCAGTCTGTTACAGGCTGTTTAAGGAGGAGTATAACGATGTTAAACCAGATTATTTTGATCGGTCGATTGACCAAGGACCCGGAACGCCGCGGTCAGAACAGCGAAAAACCGGTAGTAGTCATTCGTCTTGCCGTGGATCGTGATTTCAAGCGCGATGGTGATCCGGAGGCGGACTTCTTTGGCTGTACCGTATTCGGAAATCAGGCGAAGTTCGTGCTGGAATTCGGCAGAAAGGGCCGTCTGGTGTCCCTGGTGGGCCGGATGCAGCAGCGCGAATGGACGGACCAGCAGACCGGCGAAAAGCACATGACATATGAGGTGGTTGGTTCCGACATCAAGTTCCTTGATAAAAAGCCTGAAACGACAGGTGCGCCTGGCGCGCCGAACGCTGCCGCGGTACCGTCGGCTTCCGCTCCGACAATGGCTCCGCCTGCACCGCAGGCACAGCAGCCGGCAGCACAGCCCTCGATGGGCGGCTATCCGCAGCCGATCCAGGGTGCTGCAGCACAGTATCCGACACCGGACTTTTCCGGTGTACCGGATGGCTATGCATGGGGGCCTGGCGGAACACCGACTGACAAACCGCCGTTCTAACGATAAAACCAATCGTACCGCAGAGTTTTATGCTCTGCGGTACAACTTTTATAGGAGAATATACAATGAAATACAGATTTTTTACATTAGAGCAGGCAGAAAACGCTTTAAAGCAAGCCGATAGTGGAAATGCACTGCACATGGATTCCGCTTTTCGTCCTACTAGACTGGAACAGATGGTATTTGAGGATGCCGGCGGCCATCCTGAGGATAAGCTGTTGGCAGAATTGTTTCATATGCTGTATGCAACGGACCATCGCAGCACCTCACCGGATCAGCGTACGCCGCAGGCTACCATTCGAGCAGCGGTTCTGAATGAAATGATGAACCAGTCGGAATATGCTGAACTGCGGTATTCCTGCATGGGCAATGACGTTGCAGCGCTGGAAACCGCGAAAATACTGGAACAGACCATTACTGAAATGAAAAAGCGCTTGGCTGATGTGGCTGGAAAGCTGGCTTTAGTTTTGTCAAGGCTTTTGAAAAAACAGTGCTGTTTACACGCAAAAATGCAGGACTGCATGAATGAAGTGCAGAAGAACAATGCAAAACTGCCTGAAACGCTTCGTACAGCCGAGCAATTTTCCAGTGTCACCGAACAGATTAGTGTTGTACAGGAGATGCTGTCTGATGCGCTTCGCACACAACTTTCGCAGGAGAGAACGGCGCTGCAGGCTGTAATGCAGAGCGGGCTGGAAACTGCCCAGACAGCAGCCTATGCATCTGCCTGCTGGGGAAGCGGTGACGGTACCGGCAAGGAGAAAGCACAGCAAAACAAAGAACTGCTGCAAAAACTGAAGGATAACACCTACTTGCAGGATATTACCCGTCAACTGGGGCGCATGAAAGAAGTGCTGTCTGCATTACGAAAAAACGCCTATGCACATGGCAGAGGTGAAAAGTTTTCACTGACTCGCGGCCGTGACTTGCAGAATCTCTTGTCTGGTGAACTGGCGCTACTGGCTTCTCCTGCTACAACACCGCTGTTTATGCGGCGGTATGCGGCTAAAGGTCTGGTGCAGTATGCCAAGCGTGAAAAAATCCGTAAGGGACGTGGCGATGTGATCGTCTGTCTGGATGAATCCGGTTCTACCAACGGTGAAAATGCCGCATGGGGTAAGGCGCTTGCGCTTGCAGTGCAGGATATCTGTGCACATGAAGGCCGGAAATTTGCCTGATTCACTTTTCGGGCAAGAATTCCATCCGTACAGATCGTTTTCTGCCGGGGAAGTTCACGAATAGTGACTTGTTGGCTGCTGCAGAACACTTCTTTGATGGCGGTACGAATTTTGAAGCACCACTGACCGAAGCATTGCGTCTTATCCGCGAAGAAGAATTTTCAAACGCAGATATTCTATTCGTTACTGACGGATACTGTGACATTTCGGATAACTTGGCCGAGCAGCTGCAAGCTGAAATCTCTGCGGAACGGTGTTCTGTGATTGGTCTGCTGATGGATCGGGACTCGGCTGGCAATGCATTTTCGTTGGACCGATTCTGCGAAAAGGTATTGCGCATGAGTGCAATGGACAATGAATCAGCAGAATTGACAATCATGGAGCGATTCGTGTCGTAAATGAGAGCGGAAAGGAGAAAATTATATTGTCCCAGAGAGAAAATTTATCGCAAACAATCAACCTCTCTCTTTCAGAGTGGTTGAATACAGCAGAAGAAACAACAGTGCCCTTGCCATCGGTAAGGGCTATGCAGAAACCGAAAGATTACCCAAAGAAGTTTTTGAAAACTTTTCAGCAGCTTTCTTCCGCTAGGCATCACCCGCTGGAGGTTTGGCAAGATTTTGTGCTGATGGCGGCCTGCGCGTTATCTAACCCGCTGGATAAGGAACACTTTGAAGAACGGGAGAAGCGTTATCTGCAAACGATTAGGAAGTATAACAAACAGGAGCAGGGAATGTTCCCTGAATTGTTGGCCCAACTGGTTATGGCATTGGAGAACAACTCTGAACAGGACTTCCTGGGCGAAGCCTATATGCGACTTAATCTTAGCAGAAAAACATTGCAGCAGATATTCACGCCATATCATGTCTGCCAAATGATGGCGGCTATCGTGATGGGTAATATCACAAAGCAGGTTGAGAATCAAGGCTATATTACAATCAATGATCCGTGCTGCGGCGGTGGTGCAACGCTGATCGCTGGCGTACATGAAGCAAAACATCAGCTTGAAAAGGCAAATCTAAATTACCAGAACCACGTGCTTGTAGTGGCACAAGACATTGACGAAACAGTTGCGCTGATGTGTTATATTCAGCTGTCACTGTTAGGTGTTGCAGGGTACGTTAAGGTCGGCAATTCGCTGACAGAGCCTATGGCATCCGGTGATACTACAAAAAATTACTGGTTTACACCGATGTATTTTGCAAATGTCTGGACCGCGCGACGTATGTTGCAAAATACCAGATTGAACGAAACAATCTCGAAGATTGTATAAACAGCCTACTGCCCTCTATGTGCTAAGCAGCATATAGAGGGCAGTTTGTATTCAAAAAACTTTAGCATTCTACGATTTGCGTACTGGAAATACCGATTGTTACTTAAATGGAGCATTTTTTGTTCGAGAAGTAAACGAATTTTGGTTATCGTGCGGATGATTCTTATATTTCCTTTGCAGAAGATTTTGTGAACAATACAATCTCTTTGCGTGACTTAAATATGGCAATGCAACTCGGTACGCTTGGTGAACAAGTTGAGCTGCTTTCTGAACGCTCCTTTGGGCACTTTAACTATAAAGCCCATATCGGAGTAGATAAAGAAAGTGGTTTGGTTCATACGGTAAAAGTGACAGTTGCCAACGAGTATGGTGTTACGGTGATCTCAGAACTTCTTGCCGGAGATGAGAAAGAAGTCTATGGAGATAGCGTCTAGCTCGGAGCGGAGAAACGTCCGGAAGCGCTGAAGAAAAACAAAGCCGGTAAGTCTGTCCACTATAAAATCAATCGCCGTCCCAGTCAAAGTAAGAATAACTCCGCACGCTCCCAAGCACAAATCAAACGCCGTGAGCATGAGAAATCCTCTGTACGCGCCAAGGTTGAACATTTTTTGCTGTGGTTAAGCTACAGCTTCGTTTCCACAAGATGCGATACCGAGGATTGCAAAAGAAAATTGCAAAAATGAATATTATGTTTGCCTCGTAAGCAGATTTTGGAATACGTCTGACCTTTTGCGGTTGGACGCTTTTCTGTTTTGGGGAAAGCTCAATTGTGCGGTGTTGCCATAGATAAAGGTGGAAGCTCTGCTTCTGGAAACCTTTTCTGGCACGATTTCGCGCAATATGTTTGATGAAGCGCTGAAAGAGAAGCTGGACAGCAAGGTGACCACGGAAAACTTGAATGAAGTTCAGGAAAATCTTGCAGCGGCCAATGTGGCAATCGAGAAGAAGCTGAACTATATGATTGTTAAGGGAGACGGTCCGGAGAAGTAGGTGGTAGAACTGGACAGGAGAGTGTTTTTTGGGATTTAAAGCGATTTTATATAATGCAGATGCAGTATCAAGCAGAAATTTGAACGGTGTAATGAAATTGTGTGAAAATGTACATGAAATTAAATAATCCTCCATGTTCTTCGGAATTGCCCTATGATATACTTCAACCATAGAAACGGAGACATTGAAAAGGGGTGAAAACATGGGAAAATATATTGTAAAACGTTTAATATCCATGATTCCGGTTCTGTTTGGTGTTATTACGCTTGTGTTTTTCATGCTGCATTTTGCACCGGGTGATCCGGCTCGCACAGTGCTGGGTGAAGCGGCGACAGAAGCGGATATCATGGAACAGCGCGAAAAAATGGGGTTGAACGATCCGCTGATCGTGCAGTATGGACGGTTCCTTGGTGAGGTTGTTACAGGCGATTTCGGCACATCCTATACCTCGGGTCAGCCGGTACTGGATCAGATTCTGGACAGATTTCCTACCACAATGCTTTTGACCATTTTCCCGATTCTGATTATGGTGATCATCGGTATCCCAACCGGTATCATCTCCGCGGTAAAACAGTATTCATGGATGGATAAAATCTCGATGACGATTGCATTAATTGGCGTATCCACACCGACCTTTGTAATTGGTATGGTACTGTCATTGATTTTTGCATTGAATCTGAAGTGGCTGCCGCCCTCCGGATTCTATGGTCCAGAATATTGGGTGCTCCCGTCGTTGGCCATCGGTTTTAACGCAATAGCCTTGCTCACCCGCATGACCAGATCATCCATGCTGGAGGTTATCCGACAGGATTATATTCGGACAGCACGGGCAAAAGGACAGACAGAGCGCAAAATCGTTATGCACCATGCGCTGAAGAACGCGTTGATTCCGATCATCACGGTTATCGGTTTGCAGACTGGCGTGCAATTAGGTGGCGCAATGGTTACAGAAAACTTGTTTGCTATTCCAGGACTTGGTAACTTCATGCTGGAAGCGATCAAGGGGCGCGATTATCCGGTCGTCCAGGGCGGTGTATTGTTTATCGCGTTTACGTTCTGCATTTTGAATCTCATTATCGACCTGATCTATGCATTCGTAGATCCGCGTATTAAAGCACAGTATAAAGTAGGAAAGAAGGTGAAGGTGAAATGAGCATAGCGACCACAAGTAAGCCGGCGGCATCTCGCGAACATACGCCACCGAAAAAGCGTGGACAGTGGGGAGAAGTTTGGAAGAGATTGAAACGCAATAAAATGGCCATTTTTGGCCTGGGAATCTTTGCGATACTGGTATTCCTTGCAGTTTTTGCGGACTTCATTGCACCGTATGGATATGATGATCAGGATCCAGTCAACCGTGCTTTTCTGGTGCCTTGCGCAGCATTTCCCTTCGGTACAGATAATCTGGGCAGATGTATTCTTAGCCGTGTGATCTATGGTGCCCGGATTTCCCTGCAGGTAGGTATTATTGCAGTCGGTATTTCGGCAGTATTGGGTGGCATTATTGGTTCGATTGCAGGCTTTTACGGCAATAGAACAGATAATATCCTCATGCGTTTGATGGACGTTCTGCTGGCAATCCCGGGCATCTTGCTAGCTATCACGATTTCCGCAACGCTTGGCCCTGGCCTGACCAATGCAATGATTGCAGTAGGTATTTCGGGAACGCCCGCCTTCGCCCGCGTGGTTCGCGCTTCGGTGCTTTCTGTACGAGGCAATGAGTATATCGAAGCTGCAAGGGCGATTAATGCTTCTGATTTGCGCATTATTACACGGCATATTCTTCCGAACATAATGGCACCGGTTATTGTTCAAGCAACACTCAATATTGCAACGGCGATTATGACGGCAGCGTCATTGTCCTTCTTGGGCGTAGGTGTACAGCCGCCTATTCCGGAGTGGGGCGCAATGCTTTCGCAGGCGCGAGGCTTCTTGCGCGATTATCCGCACACGGTAATATTCCCAGCGCTCGCTATTCTGTTGACTGTTTTTGCGATCAATTTGCTTGGCGACGGTTTGCGTGATGCGTTGGATCCGAGACTGAAGAAATAAGGGGTGGCGTTTGTGAGCGATAAGTTGTTGGATGTGCGCGATCTGGTAATCGAATATGTTACTGATGATGGAACTGTGCATGCAGTCAACCGTGTGGATTTGCAGATCGGGCGTGGCGAAACGCTAGGTTTGGTCGGTGAGACTGGTGCAGGAAAAACGACGATTGCGCTGAGCTTGCTCGGATTGATTCCTAATCCACCCGGACGGGTTTGTCAAGGCGAAATTATTTTTGAAGGTGAAGATATCACCCAAAAAAGTGACCGGGAGATGCTGAAAATTCGAGGCGATAAAATTTCCATGATTTTTCAGGATCCGATGACGGCACTCAATCCGATCGATACGGTTGGCGATCAAATTTGCGAGACCATTCGTCTGCATGAAAAGATTTCAGCAGCAGATGCGGTAAAGCGGGCCTGCGATGCGCTGGAGTTGGTGGGAATTCCGGCGGAACGCTATGGGGATTATCCTCATCAGTTTTCGGGCGGCATGAAGCAGCGCATTGTAATCGCGATTGCACTGGCCTGCCATCCAGAGTTGCTGATAGCTGATGAGCCTACAACCGCGCTGGATGTAACGATTCAAGCGCAGGTGCTGGAAATGATGAACCAGCTAAAAAAAGACCTTGGTACATCTATGTTGATGATTACGCACGATCTGGGTATTGTCGCCGAGATGTGTGAAAAGGTTGCGATCATTTACGCTGGTGAAATCGTAGAGTTCGGCACAGTGGAGCAAATCTTTGACCACCATAGACATCCCTATACGGAAGGGCTGTTCGGTTCCTTGCCGGGTCTGGATGACACGAGAGAACGTCTGTCACCGATTCCGGGTTTGATGCCTGATCCGACAAATTTGCCGGAAGGGTGCAAATTTAATACCCGTTGCCCCTATTGCACGGAAGAATGCAAACAGGAGCAAAAACTGGTGGATGTTGGAGACGGACATGTGGTGCGTTGCGCTAAGTGGAAAGAAAGGGGGGAAAAGTAATGGGTACGTTATTGGAAGTTAAAGATCTGAAAAAGTATTTTCCTACACCGTCGGGTGTGCTGCACGCAGTGGATGGCGTTTCGTTTACAGTAAACGAAGGCGAAACACTGGGCGTTGTTGGTGAATCCGGCTGCGGCAAATCGACACTAGGTCGAGTGATCCTACATCTGCTGGATATTACGGGCGGATCGATTTATTTCCGTGGACAGGATATCACGAATGTTTCCCCAAAAGAGTTGCGTAAACTGCGCGAGGATATGCAGATTATTTTTCAGGATCCGTTTTCCTCCCTGAATCCTCGCATGACCATTGCGGAGGCCATTGCCGAGCCGCTGATTATTTCCGGAAGCTTTTCTAAGGCAGAGGTGGACAACCGCGTTAAAGAATTGATGGATACGGTAGGTCTGTCGGCGCGTCTAGTTAATACATATCCTCACGAGTTGGATGGCGGGCGCCGGCAGCGTATCGGTATTGCACGGGCATTGGCGCTTAACCCGAAGTTCATTGTGTGCGATGAGCCAGTATCAGCGCTGGATGTTTCCATTCAGGCACAGATCTTGAATCTGATGCAGGATCTGCAAGAGCAGCTGGGATTGACCTACATCTTTATCACACACGATATGTCGGTAGTTAAATATATTTCCCATCATATCTGTGTCATGTACTTAGGGCAGTTGATTGAAAAGAGTCCGTCGAACGAGCTGTTCGCAAAACCATATCATCCATATACCAAAGCGTTGCTTTCTGCGATTCCATTGCCGGATATTCACAGCAAGACAGAGCGCATTCTCTTAAAGGGTGAGTTGACATCTCCGATTGATCCCAAACCGGGATGCCGCTTCTGCCAGCGTTGTCTCTATGCGAAAGAGATATGCTCTCAGAAGGAACCTGAGTTGCAGGAAGTAGAGCCTGGTCATTTTGTAGCATGTCATCTTACAAAAGAAATCAACCCAATGCACTGAATCAGAAGGAGGAAATGGAATGCTAAAGAGAAAAGTAGCGCTGGCACTGGCACTGATTATGAGTGTTTCATTGCTAGCAACAGGTTGTGGTGGCGGCGGATCAGCGGAGGATGCAGCTGGTAAGACTGAACTTGTTGTTGCAACTAATCAGGACCCCAAGGACCTGCACCCGTATAAGCGCGTTAGCAGCCAAATTCTGCGAATCAACAATCAGATTTTTGAGTCGCTGGTTAAACTGGGCGACGAGAACAACACTTATGTTCCCGGTTTGGCGACCGAATGGGAGTATGTTGACGATGGCATGGCCATGCAGTTTACGCTGCGTGAGGACGTAAAGTTTCATAATGGAGAAACCATGACAGCGGAAGATGTTGTGTATTCTTTCCAGGCAGCGAGCAAGGAAACTGCTTCTTCTGGCGGCATTGACTGGCTGGATTGGGATGGCATCAAGCTGTCGATGACAAGACTGTTTATATGCCGTTCACCTATAAGAACTCGATTGCACTTGGCTATCTGGCAACCACCAATCTGTATGTCGTCAGCCAAAAGGCAATGGAAGAGATGGGGGATGGCTTTGGTGCGAAGCCCGTTGGCACTGGTGCTTATATGATCGATGACTGGGTACAGGGTGACTATATCCGCCTGAAAGCCTTTGATGATTACTGGGGCGGCAAGCCGAAAATCGAAACTTTGACTTTCCGCATCATCCCGGAATCTTCGCAGGCAATGATCGAACTTGAGACCGGCGGCATTGATTTGGCGTTGGATATTTCGGGCAATGATATCACGCGTGTAGAAAAAAATGAAGAACTCAAGATGATTCGCGGCCGTTCGGTCACAAATGACTTTGTTTGCTTCAATACATCTAAGGAGCCGTTCAATAATGCAACACTGCGCAAGGCAGTCGCCTATGCAATTGATCCGAATGCAATCCTGCAAGCTGTTTATCAAGGCCAGGGACAGATTGCTTACGGTCCGCTGACTACTGATACTTGGGCATTTGATGAGAGCCTGAAAACCAATCCACCGTATACATATGATCTGGACAAGGCGAAGAAACTCATGGTGGAAGCTGGTTATCCCGATGGTGGCCTGACGGTAGAACTGTATATCGATGACAAGGCAGCTCGTATTTCGGCAGCAGAGGTTATCAAGAACCAGCTGGCTGCAATTGGTATCACGGTAAATATCCATTCGTATGATTACGCAACCTGGTTCAATATCTTGTTTGAAGGTACGGAAGATGACATGTTCCTCAACGGTATCAATGCATCGACCGGCGAACCGGATAAGTGCTTCTATCAGATTATGCACAAGGATTTTGCAGTTTCGGGCGGCACCAATATGATGCGCTACGTCAACGATGAGTTCAGCAAGTTGCTGGATGATGCGCGTACCTCGACGGATGATGCTTTTAAGGAAGAATGCTATATCAAGGCGCAGCAGATCTTCATGGAAGATGTACCGGGCATTGCGTACTATCAGCGCAATCAGGAATGTGCAGCACGCGCTAATTTGCAGGGTGTAAAGCTGATTGGTGAGAGCTTTGATCTGACCAGCTGTTATTTTGAGTAAAAAGATTTGGAGGAATTTAAAATGAAAATCAGTGCAATTACCAACGGCATCAGTCAGGATTATGAGACTGCATGTCAGATCATGAATGAAACCGGTGTAAAATATGCCGAGCTGCAGGAAGCCTATGGCAAGCGCGTCGAATACCTTACGCTGGACGATGCACGTAAGATCAAGGCACTCAATGATCAGTATGATATTGAGGTTGCCAGCGTAACGACACATGCCTTTGTCGGCATTGGTGTCGGCGGCATCGAAGTCGGTGATGAGAAGTATCAGGAGCAGATGGCGTTGCTGAAAAACGGCATCGAGATTGCTAAGATCGTTGGCGCCAAGCATGTTCGCGCAATGTGCTTTGCCCGCCAGATCGTAATGTGGGGCAAGAATGGTGCGGATCAGTGGAATGCTGGTGGCAACAAGGCTTGGCCGAAGTTCATTGAGCTGTATCGCCCGATCGCAAAGCTGGCTGAGGAGGAAGGCATTAGCTTAATCGTCGAGAACGGCTTCAACGGCATGCTGACTTCCGCTTACACCGCACGCCGCTTTATCGAGGATCTCGGCAGCCCGAACGTATCTGTGCTGTGGGATCCGGCCAATGCGGCTTGGGTTGGCGACATTGCGTACCCGAATGGCTACGAAGAAGTGAAGAACTGCTTGGGTCATGTGCATATCAAGGATATGCTACTCGATCCGGTTCGCTCTACGGCAGAGGTTGTGGCGATCGGTCGCGGAGATCTTGCTCCCTACCTGACGCGTATTGCAAAGGCGCTGCGTGATGACGGCTATGATGGATTCGTCTCGCTGGAGAACATCTATCGTCCGGAAGGCAAGGATTATGTAGACGGCTATCGCATTGATATTGAGACCCTCAAGGAAATTTTTGCATAAAAAACATATTATAATATAAGGAGTGTTTGTGATGAGAACTGTTGGTGTAATCGGTCTGGGCAATATGGGTATGGGTATTGCAAAGAACCTGCTTAAGGCTGGCTTTACGACGCGCGGCTACGATCTGTTTGAGGCGAAGCGCGAAGAACTGAGAGGTTACGGTGGCGTACCGTGCTTCTCTCCGGCAGAAGTCGGTGATGGCGCGGAAGTCGTATTCGTTATGGTTATGAACGGTGCGCAGGCGCTGGACGTTGCCTTTGGTGAAAATGGCCTGTGCAAGACCATGAAGCCGGGCTCAGTTCTGTTCCTGACTGCTACTATCGGCATGGGCTATGCGCAGCAGCTGGCAAAGGGCCTGCAGGAGTACGGCATTGAGATGATCGATTCCGGCGTATCGGGCGGCCTCTCGGGTGCGCATAACGGCACGCTGACCCTCATGGCTTCCGGCAAGAAGGAAGTATATGATTCTTGCAAGGACGTTATGGATGCTATTGCAAGCAATCCGAACCATGTTGGCACCGAGCCCGGTCAGGGTCAGGTTGTTAAGTCTTGCCTGCAGGCGCTGATCGGCGCTGAGTTCACCGCTACCTTCGAGCTGCTGGTTATGGGCGCGAAGGCTGGCGTTGACCCGCAGATTCTACTCGACGTTATCGGCACCTCCGGCGGCGGTTGCGGCGTATTTAAGAACTGCGTACCGCTGATTATGGATCGTAAGTTCAAAGATACCGGTTCTGCTATTACGACGATGTCCAAGGACCTCAACATCACCATGGATCTTGCGCGTGAGGTAGGCTGCTATATGCCGACGACCGCTAGCGCAAGAGAACTCTTCATGGCTGGCCTGACCCGTTACCCGGATGAGGACAACTGGTCTATCACTAAGATTCTGGAAGAGATCGCAGGCGTACAGGTTAAGCGCAAGTAAAACGAATTCATATCACTCATTTACTCTCTCTCTTGTTAGGAACAGGCGACCCGCGCTTTATGCAATGGGTCGTCTGCTCCTTTGGGGGGGGATGGAAAGGGGAGAAAACGATGCTTCGATTTGGAATGGTTGGCGGCGGAAATGGTGGCCAGATTGGTGCGGCACATTACCGCGCTGCGTTGTTGGATGGACAGCTCCTATTATCGGCAGGCTGTTTTTCGCGCGACTGGGAAAAGAATGTGCAGCAGGGACAGGTTTGGGGCGTGGATCAGCAGCGTATTTACGCGAATGCCTTCGAAATGGCGGAGCGGGAAGCTGCACGCGGGGATGGGATAGATTTTGTCGTGATCGCGACCCCGAATGAGAGCCATTATGCTATCGCGTGCAGCTTTTTGGAAAAGGGGATCCATGTATTCTGTGAAAAGCCGCTGACAAACGTTTCGGAACAGGCATGCGAGCTGACGGCGTTGGCACAGCGCACAGGGACCTTGCTGGCAGTGAACTATACATATTCAGGGTATCCGATGATTCGACAGGCGCGTGCGATGGTTGAATCGGGGGCACTCGGACGAATTTTTAAGGTGGTCAGCGAATATCGGCAGGATGGTCAGATCATCCGGACAGCAAATTTTAAACCCTGGCATTTTGACCCGCAAATTGCCGGGGCGTCGGCATGTACGGCGAATATCGGCACCCATATCGAATATTTGGTTGCCTGTATGACTGGACTGCGGATCGAGTCGATCGCAGCGATTTTTGACAGCGTTCCTAAAGAGCGACCAATGGAGACTGATTTTTCCGCGATGGTGCGCTACGTTGGTGGAGCAACCGGCACGATGTGGGGCTGCAAAACTGCTGTTGGAGAAGATTGCAATATTAATATTCGGATTATGGGGGAGAAGGGATCCTTAGAGTGGTCTCATCTGCAGCCGCAACTGCTGAAAGTGGCGCTGCTAGATCAGCCGGTGCAGATTTATGCAGCCGGACGGGACTATCTGGATGCAAAAACGCGCGCAATGACCCGTTTGTCAAATGGGCAGGTAGAAGGATATCATGATGCTTTTGCTAACTTATATCGAGAATGGGTGCGCCATATCGAGGATCATAAGAAAGGGATTTCACGGCCGCCATATTGGTATCCCACAGGCGGGGATGGGGTCAATGGCGTGCGTTTTGTGCAGGCCTGCGTAAAGAGCCATCAGCAGAATGGTGCATGGGTAGAACTGGAATAAATATCCGGTTGAACCAGAAGTTTTTGAAAGATATAATTAAAGTATAAAAGGAGGGGCTGAGATGCAAAAGTATACATTAAAAAGGCAGCTCCTCCTTTGCTTTGTGCTGGGGGCGTTGATACCGGCAGTCATTGCAGTTTCCGGTTACTTTGTATCTGTTCAGACACAGACAGCTGAATGGATGGCGCAGCAGGAGCGGCAGGGATTGGAACATGCATTAGAACTGGTGGAATATCAAACGACTCAGATGGAGGATCTGTTTTATTGGATACAGAATAATGAAATCTTACATAATATGCTGAATCAGGAGGATGGTCAGCAGTATTCGCAGGAGCATTATTTATTCAAACATCAGATTCAGGAAGAGTTTTACCGGCGGATGATTTCTCAGTATATTCTGTCGCTGTTTATTGTGGGTGAAAATGGGCTGGATGTTCGTATGGGAGTGGAAGCGCCGCTGATCGACCGCATGGAATTGATTGCGCAAACGGCAAGTCGCACCGATGATACAAACTGGGGCGCGTTAAGCAGTAATTTATGCTCGTTTAGTAATTACAGAAGAGTGGTGTTATATGTTCGGGACTTAACCAGTAGTGCGGGAGACCAAAAAAAAGGACGTGTTATCGCGCTTCTGTCGCCTGCGGTTTTCAATGATGTAATTGGTGCGGCGGATCTGAATGATAAACAGGTTTTATTGCGTAATGCAGAAGGTGATATCTTATCTGTACAGGGAGTGATGCAGGAAGGGCGGAAAATGCAGTATAATGTTCAGTCGGCAGCGACTTCTTGGTCACTTGAGGCACATGTTTCAACTGAATTGCTGCAGATGCAGCAAAAATCTGCATGGGTGATTGGAAGCATGCTGGTGGGAATTGTACTACTTGTCATAGTAGTCAGCAGTATTTTGCTGACAGACCGTTTTATTCAACCTCTGCAAACAGTTATCGAAAACGTGAACCGGTTATCCGAAGGAGATTTTGATCACTCGCAGAAGGTAGGGGGAGCCTATGAGATTATGCGGCTTAACCGACATATTCTGGACATGGGGATCAGCCTGCAGAAACTGATGCAAGAGAAAATTGTACAGGAACGTGAACGGAAGAAAGTGGAGCTTAACGTGCTGCAAACACAAATGAATCCACATTTCCTGTATAATACACTCAATTCAATGAGATTGATGGCTGGTATGCAGGGAAAGAGCGGAATTGCTAACATGCTGGAGAAATTGGGGAAATTACTTCGTGCAAATTTAGCGGTTGAAGGGATGGAAATTCCGCTATCGACAGAATTAGAGTTGCTGGATAGCTATGTGTACATACAAAATATTCGTCTGAATGGAAAAATAAGATACACGCGTGAAGGGGTACCCGCCGCGCTGATGTCGCAGCAGATTGCAAAGTTTACGCTGCAGCCTATAGTCGAGAATGCAATTTTGCATGGTATGAATGGAAAAGATGGAAAATGTGATTTGCAGATCTCAGGTTGGGAGCAGGGACGATTTGTTTATCTGTCGGTGCGCGATACAGGAAAAGGCATGCAGGCAGAGCAAGTTAATCAGTTGCTTCAGTGTCTGTACAGCAAACAAAATACAAGCGGAAAAGAGGAAGGCGGGAATGGCATTGCGCTGAGCAATGTGTTGCAGCGTTTGCAGCTTTATTTTGGATCTTCGTGTGGGCTGAATATTGAAAGCGAATGGGGTAAGGGAACAGTGGTAACGCTGTGGATACCACGGAAAGGGGATCTGGATGTACCGGGTGCTAATAGCTGATGATGATGCGACAATGCGAATCGGTTTGCGAACAATGCTGAATTGGGAGCAGCACGGCTATCATATTGTTGCGGAGGCAGAAGACGGCCGACAGGCGTTAATGTTGTATCGTACAACTCAGCCGGATATCGTGATTACAGATATGAAAATGCCAGAGATGGATGGCGTGACGCTGATTAAAAATCTTAGTCAGGAAGAAAGTGTCCCAGTGATTTTAGCTCTAAGTGGATATGATGATTATAAGTTGGTTCGCGAGGCAATGAAGTGCGGTGCCATAGATTATCTGCTGAAACTAGAATTAACCCCCAGTTTGCTGTTGAGCGTTTTGATGCAGGCTGAGCAACGTTTTACAAGACAGCCGGATACAAATGAATATGAAAAGAAATCGATGCTGCGCACGCGCGTATTACGCGACTTTGTAAGCCGATTCTATCTAAGTGCAGCAGAGATGGAACAACGCATGAGTCAGGCAGATATTATTTTTCCATCCTCCAACAAAGCTTGTTTTTTAATTAAGACAGGAGATGTTTTTCGCTTTGAAGAACTGCCAGAGGAAGAATATCACACACTTGAATTCTCTGTAATCAATATTGCGCAAGAAATCGCGCGGGAAAGTTTGTGCGTTTTTTGTGTTGAAGGAAAAACAGGTGAATTTTATCTGATCGGAAGCGCCATGAAAGACACAGGAATAGAGGAATTTGAAAAGCTGTGCATGGAGACAGCTGAGCGAATGGAAGAGATGCTGCGCATCTATTTGGACCTTTCTTGCGTTATTGGTATTGGTACGGAATATGGCGGGATTGATGCGTTGCAAACTGCGCGTTACCGTGCGGCAGAGGTGGTACAATATGCGTTTCACTTTCCGGAGAAAAGAGTATTGCTGTTTCACGATGGTCTGTTGCCGGTACAGCCGGATAAGGCGGAAGAATGGTACGTTTTTGAAGAAAAACAGAAGATTCAAAACGGCCTAAGCGCAATGGATGATGAGGTTATAAAACGATCATTTGCGGCGATACAGCATAAGCTCAGCCTTATCCGCTCTCGCGAGCAAATTCTCTATATGGTGATGATGCTTTCAAGTGCAGTATATGAATACTGTGTGCAATGCGCGATACCAGTAGATAGGTTGCTTCCCGAAGGTTTTAAGGGAGACTCGGCATTACTGAAATTGCAGACACGAGAACGGTTTCTCAAATGGATCGAGCAGTTGCAACGCAATATAGAGGTCTATTTTGCCGAAGAAAATCGAAAAGGATATCAGTTTATCATTCAAAAGGCGGAGAAGTTGATTGAAGAACATTATATGGAAGAGT
Source organism: Butyricicoccus sp. OF10-2 (assembly GCF_003481925.1). Lineage (NCBI taxonomy): Bacteria > Bacillati > Bacillota > Clostridia > Eubacteriales > Butyricicoccaceae > Butyricicoccus > Butyricicoccus sp. OF10-2. The sequence goes on from NZ_QUMC01000012.1 coordinate 50,078, forward strand.
TATCTGTTCAGCAGGTAGCAGCGCAGCTTCACCTTTCGCCTGGATATCTCAGTACGCTGATGAAACGATATACCCGAATGAGCTTTGTAGAATATATGACTTCGGTGCGTATCAAGCATGCGAAAAGTTATTTGCGGAAGAGTGGTTTTCGGGTTTATGAAATCGCTGAACTGGTTGGCTATCCGGATCAGTTTTATTTCAGTCGTATTTTTAAAAGAGTTACGGGCCGCTCGCCCGCAGAGTATCGCAAACAGCATGGAGGGTCGCCATGAAAAAACATGTACTCTGGGGCGTGATAGGAATATGTATCATATTGGGAATAGCACTTTTTGTTGTGCAGACAATGCGTAAGCCACAAGAAGAGCCGCATGTATTACGGGTATGCTTGTGGGATTATGATGTTGTCTCGTATGACCGCAAATTGATTGCGGCCTTTGAAGAATCTCATCCTCATATTCAGGTTGAAGTGGTGGCGTTTAATTCCTATTATTATAATAAAACATTGGAGAGCATGCTTGAATCAGGGCAGCAAGCGGACGTGATTTTTGTCAACCAGTTAGAGTCTCTTTCTATGTTGCAGGAACAGGACATGATTTATCCGATCGATGCGTTTTTGGAGAAGGATAAGCTTCCACTGGACTCGTATTTAGCTTTGGATGCTTTGCGTGATTCTCGGAGCGGCGAGCTGCTTGGTCTGCCGTATCGGATGGATCGATTTATGCTATATTTCAATAAGTCAATGTTTGATGAGGCTGGTGTGCAGTACCCTGATAGTAATATGACATGGCTGGAGTTTGAGGAATTGGCCAAAACGCTTCAGCAACATATTTCCCTATCATCAGATCAATATAGCGTTTTTCAGTTGATCGCTCCTAGCCGCCAGATGTCTTTTTTAACAGATGAGTTTTTTTCGGTAGCGAACAGCTCTTTTGAAGAGTTGCGTCCTGGTTTGGAGTTAATGCTACGAATGCAGGAGGAAGGTGTAATGAAGCCTTTAAGCGAAATGTCAGATCAAGAAGGTGTGCAGCGTATGTTCGAACAAGGTGATTATGGGATGTTTGTACACGGAAGCTGGTTCCTGAATTATCTCATTAATGATACGAAAAACGGAAAGATTTCCTTTGAATGGGGAGTTTGTGCACCGCCTAGTTGGAAAAATGAAGAAAGCAGAATAGATGAGATTTGGCAAACTCCGGTATGCATTTCTCGGAATACACGTGAACGAGAAGCCGCGTGGGAGTTTGTAAGTTTCGTCTGCGGACCAGAAGGTGCCGCGATTCTGGCAGAAGAAGGAATGCTGCCTGCTTGTCTCACCAATGAAGTGAGGGAGATATTTTCACAGAATGTGAAGCAGTTTGATGTGGATGCATCACTGCTTTTGGATGGTTTCGATTATACGCTTTATCCGATTTCTGAGCAGATACATATTTTGAAGGAACAAATTGATAAAGAATATACAAAAGTGATGTTGGGGATCGAGTCGGTTGATGAGGGACTGCAGAACATGGCCTCAATTCGGGAAGGTTGGAGACAATGAGAGAAAGAGGATCTCCATTACTCGCTTGCCGGACAAATCCGCTGATTCTGTGTTGGCCGCCTTTCAGAAGATGCAGTCTGAACTGTGGGATTACTTCGGCAAGGTATTCCGTACCATCACAACGGATAACGGTCCTGAGTTTGCCCGGCTGGCGAAGTTGGAAACGGAAACGAATGCCGTGGATGAATTCCTTGGCATTGCACCGGAAGCCGATATATTCTGATTGTACACCGGATACCTTGATGGTATCCGGTGCTTTGCTTTGTGGGGAGGGAGATTTGACGGTTACTAATTCAGTGTTGCCTCGTAAGCGATTTTTGAGAAGTGTCTGACCTTTTTCTGGGTTGGGCACTTTCCTGTTTTATGAAATTGTATTGCGCGGTATTGCCCTAACACAGAGGCACTCGCTGTGGACCTTTTATTTGACTAAATGCGCAACTTCATTTTACAACACGCGAATAAAAGTGCTTGAGCAAAAAAAATTTTTGAAATTCCACGATTCGTGTACTCAAAACACCAACTGTTGACTAAAATTTGGTATTCTATATATAGGCAACAGGTCATCAGTCTGTTTTATCAACTTGCGCAATCGAATGAAGCACATGGAGCACACCCTTATGAAACACATTCTCCCTGAAAATATAAAGAAACTTCGCTTAGAGAGAAATTTGACACAACAGCAGCTTGCAAAGGAACTTGGTATGACGAGCTCTTCCATTTCGGCGTATGAAAGCGGTGTACGTTCTCCGAGCATTGACAATCTGTGCAAGCTGGCAGCGTTTTTTTCAACTTCGGTGGACTATATGATTGGATACATACCGCCGGAGTATAATTCGATTGGGCGCAGAGTGATGGAAGAACAGCTTGTGACATCGGTTCGTGAAACCGTAGAAGAGTATATGAAACGTTATAGCCACTATTTTTGATTTCAACCATTAGTTAGATGTTTGTGGTTTGCAGCGCATCACCATACAAATAGATATTCCTGATGAATGCGCTGCCTTATCATTCTGTTCGAGCACATCTGACAAGGTGTCCTCGAACAGGCTGATACCCAGCCTAAGATCACATTTCATCTCGATTGCTGAACCTTGACAATAGGATATCAGTGCTGCGGATCTTTCCGGTACTGTGTAGCAACACAGTTTTCGGCGCCATGACTCCAATCGGACGAGCGAATCACGATGAACTATAACAACCGTGTGGTACGGTTGCTTGCGATGATACAGTGACCAGGTATAATGATACTCCCGTTTTCTATCAGTAAAGCGGCTCGGAGCGATCCTCGGAGGGGTGAAATTCCCGTGATGCCGACAACCAGCGGCAGTTCGCAGCATTCCCATATTGGCAGGGGGCGAGCTGCAAATATGCCATATAATACTGAAAAAGGTCGTAAGATCTTGTCGGTGAATACAATGGACAGCAGTTTTGCTGCTGTCCATCAATTTGCAGATAAGATTTATGCTGTTGTGAATTGCGAGGAAAATTATGGTTATAATGTATCGTACAAGGCGGTGATTAAATGGAAGAAAATCGAAAAGAACTGCTTGACTCTCTGGTGGATATTCGTGACGTAGAGATCGACAAAACATTGCCGATAGAGGAACGAATGAAATCCTATGTAGAGCAAATCAAGAATCCCTATATGTTTAAGGTAGGCGAGACTATTGTGAGAGTTTCTTATGCGAATACACAGGAAACTCTCAATGATAATTTTGTGAACCTTTTAGCAAGTATGTAATATGGAAAAAGATTTATCTTGTTCCAGTAAAATTCGCTGGATAAGCGAATGGTACTATGCTATAATAGGCATGGACAAAATCAAGCGAAACACCACTGCATACTTGTTTTCGGATAGATGATCGAAATAAAGTAAGGAGTGGCGTTTTTATGTTAAACCTAACATTGGACAGAGAGTATAAGGCCGCCATCTACCTGCGATTATCAAGGGAAGATGGCGACTTTTCTGTTGTAAATGAAAAAACGGAAAGCAACAGTATTTCCAACCAGCGGCTGTTGATCAAGGAATATTTGAAAAAGCATCCGGAAATCGCAGTTGTACGGGAATATTGCGATGATGGCTATACCGGTGCGAATTTTGACCGACCGCAGTTTCAGCGCATGATGGAGGCCATCCGTGTCGGTGAGATAGACTGCGTTGTGGTAAAGGATCTATCGCGTTTCGGCCGAGAATATATCGGTGCGGGTGAATACATTGAGAAGGTATTTCCTCGCCTGGGCGTTCGCTTTATCGCAATCAATGATAATTATGATAATGCCAAGCCGGATGCCGGCAACAATGCATTGGTGCTGCCGTTCAAAAACCTGATGAATGATTCCTATTGTCGTGACATTTCGATTAAGGTAAGAAGTAATCTGGATGCCAAGCGGCGAAATGGACAGTTTGTAGGCGCTCATGTACCGTTTGGGTATATGCGTGCTCCGGACAATAAAAATCAGTTAGTGATTGATCCCCCTGCTGCATCGGTAGTGCAAGATATTTTTCGTTGGAAAATTGAAGGTTTATCCCCGAATCGGATTGCAGACAGGCTCAATGAGATCAATGTTCCTTCACCTATCGAATATAAAAAGGCGCACGGATCGAAGCAGCGTACCTGCTTTCAAACAAAAAAAGTTGCTGTTTGGAGTGCAGTTGCTATATATCGTATTCTGAGAAATGAAGTTTACACAGGCACGCTGGTTCAGGGAAAGACAACTTCTCCGAATCACAAGGTGAAAAAGACGATTGCAAAGCCGCAGACAGAGTGGTCGCGCACCGAAAACGCACATGAAGCGATTATTTCTCCTGCACAGTTCGACCTTGTCCGTAAAATTATGCTGGAAGATACGCGCAGTCCGGCAGGGGCTCCCGGAGTACATCCGTTTTCCGGTAAAATCTTTTGCGCTGATTGTGGAAGTCCGATGGTGCGTAAGGTAAATCATCACGGCAAACGAGAATATGCTTATTTCGTGTGCAATGGCAACAAACATGATAAAAAGTCGTGTTCTTCCCACATCATTAAGGAATCTATTGTTTATGATACGGTACTGGCCGTTGTACAGGGTCATATTGCGGCTGCTATGAATATGTCGGCTGCATTAGAGCAAATTGATCGTTTGGCATGGGAAAATCGTGAAATCGAAAAGATCAATGCCAAAATTTCGTTTCAAGAAGAAATGATTGAAAAAAACAGACGGCTGAAAGTTGGTGCATACGAAGATTTCAAAAGCGGATTTATTACGCGCGAGGAATATAAGGCTTTTACAGCCCAGTTTGATATACAAATCAATGAAGCTACTGAAGCAGTCAATCAGCTTATCAGTGAGCGCAACAGTGTGATGGACGGACTGGTGGCACAGCAAGGATGGCTGGAGCAATTCAAGCAGTACAAAAATATACAGGAATTAACTCGAAGCACAGTGGTAAATCTGATTGATAATATCCGCATCCATGCAAGTAAAGATATTGACGTTGCGCTGATGCATGGAGATCGCTTTGCATCGATTGTTGCTTTTCTAAAAGAAGAGCAAACCGGACAAACGCAGCAAGCAGCGCAGCTTGTAAAAGGGGTGATATAAGTGGCAAGAGTATCGAGAAAAAAACAGAGCGTGCAGGCAGCGGCATTAGATGCTCCTGCCCGACTCTGGAAAACAGCGATTTATGTCAGACTTTCAGTAGAAGATAACGGATCAGGCTCAGACTCGATTGATAATCAGATTACTCTTTTAGAGAACTATATTTCCAATCACGCATACCTGACACAGGTCGCTTTATATGTTGACAACGGATATACCGGCACAAATTTTCTCCGGCCGGAGTTTCAGCGTATGATCGAGGCAGCCAAGGCCGGAGAAGTAGAGTGCATTGTTGTGAAAGATTTGTCCCGACTGGGCCGAAACTATATTGAAAGCGCACGATTTATCGAAAAGGTATGTCCTTTCTTAAACCTGAGATTTATTTCGGTCAATGACGGACTGGATACGGAAACGATGACAAACGAGAGTCACCTTGCGATATCGCTTTCCAACATCATCAATGATTTCTACGCGAAAGATATTTCGCGCAAAGTAACGTCTGCACTGCGTATCAAGATGGAACGCGGTGATTATATAGGTAACTATGCACCGTACGGATACAAAAAAGATCCGCAGAATAAGAATCATCTTATAATTGATGACGAGACAACACCGGTCATTATACAAATCTATGAGTGGCGTGCGCAAGAAATCAGCTATATGGGAATATGCAAACGGCTTAATGATGCCGGTATTCTCTCCCCCAGTGAGCTTAAACGAGTACGAGGGATAGAAACTAACTTCAACAAGAAAGACCGGAAGATACTGTGGAATAGACACATGATTAAAGAAATTCTGAACAATGTAGTCTATATTGGCCATCTTGCGCAGAAAAAGGGAAGTCAGTGCTTGTACAACGGAATACCATATCATATCACATCATCGGAGGAATGGATTGTGGTCAAAAACACGCATCAACCGTTGATAGATGAAAACTTGTTCTGCAAAGTGCAAGAGGTTAACCAGATTGCCGCAGCGCAGGCGAAAAACAATAGCGGTAAATATGCGCATCTTCCGAGAGAGCAGAATATTTATGGGAAAAAGTTTACCTGCGCGAAGTGCGGAGCTGTTATGAAAATGCACCGCTCGATTAGCTCTAAAGGCGATAAGGCATACTATGTATTCAAATGTCCGACTTATGCTGAGCATGGTGCGCGGGCTTGCAGCGACGTTAAAATCAGAAAAAAGGATTTAGATACAGCGGTATTTTCTCTCATTAGAACGCAGACGAGCACTTTTATAGAGAAAGCAAAGATCATGCAAGCTATGACAACAGCCGCAGCGCAGCAGCGTATGCAAAGCCCTGCTGAGCAGGAGGTTCGCATACTGCGTCAAAAGTTGGAGCACAAACAGGTGCTACTCAGCGGTATGTATGTTGATTTTAAGGAGGGCCTGCTGACAGAGGAGGAATATCAGCATCACAGGAATGTGATTAGCGAAGATATTCATATTCTGGAAAACAAACTGTCTGAACGAGGATGTGTGCAAGATACAGAAGCAGAGCAACTGAACGAAATCATGAAGTGGCAATCCCAAATGGAACATCTGCTGGATGCGACTGAAGTATCTTCCGAAATGGTCAATGCATTCATTGCATCTATGAAGCTGCACGAGAGCGGAAAGCTGGAAATTGAGCTAAATTTCAAGGATGAACTAACGGCGCTGCTCGACGCTTGTAAGCGGATTACCGGTGAGGTGGCTTGATGAAAGAGCGAATTGCAATGTACCTGCGCCTGTCGCTTGAAGATGTGGATAAACGTTCTAACAGCCTGAAAGAGGAAAGCAACAGTATTGTCGCGCAGAGATCCCTTATTGACAGCTATTTGAGCCAGGACACCCAGCTTTGTAGTTTGCCGCGAATGGAATTTTGTGATGACGGTTTTTCAGGTACGAACTTTCAGCGCCCGGATTTTACAAGGATGATCGAATGTGCAAAGCATGGTGAGATAAGCTGCATTGTAGTGAAAGATCTATCACGCTTTGGTCGCGATTATCTTGAAGTTGGAGATTACTTGGAACATATTTTTCCGTTCCTTGGTATTCGGTTTATCTCGATTAATGACCATTATGACAGTTTGCAGCATGAAGGCAAGACCATAGGTATGGATGTAGCCTTCAAAAATCTTGTCTATGACTATTACAGTAAAGACCTCTCCAAGAAGGTTAAATCTGCTATGAGCATGAAACAGCGTGAAGCAAAGTATGTAAATACTGCTCCGTATGGATATGTGGTTGATCCGGCAGATAAACATCATCTGATTATTGAGCCAAACACGGCAGTGGTTGTTCGACGTATTTTCATGGATGTAATCGCAGGAAAGTCTTGCACACAAATAGCAAAAGAGTTGAATGCAGAAAATATTCCTACTCCGGCACAACAGAAATCCGTAGTTCGCAAGACTTTCCAGTCGAAGGCTCAATGGACCCATTGGAAAGTACTCAAACTGATAGAAAATATCAAATATACTGGTACAATGGTTAATCACACAAGAGAAAGTAGATTTATTCGAGACAAAAGTCAATGCCGACTTCCGCCGGAAGAATGGTTCATTAGAGAAAATGCACATGAAGCAATTGTGACTCGTGATGAATATCAGCAAGCACAAGAAGCGATTCCGCACCGAAAAAAATCAGTCAGGGTATCTCATGACCAGTCTGATCGTGTGTACTTCTGTGCTCACTGCGGCGGAAAACTGGAGAAAGCCAATGGTACGGTATTTGCATGCCCTGCTCATCGCTACCATAAAGCAAGCATGTGTGCTAATGTTCGCTGGCGAAAAGCGGATTTGGAATCCATTATCTTCGAAGCGCTGAAAAGACAGATTCGTATTGTTCGCCTTGAAGCTACTACAAAACAGTCGGACAGCCTATCGTCTGATAATGACTTGGAGAAAAAGCTCTCTCTGTTGAATATGCGGTATAGTAGCTGTGATCGAGAAAAAATTGCACTTTACGAAAGCTATCGAGAAGGCGTATTGAATAAAGATGAGTACCTGCTTCAAAAGAATGCTGTCGTAAAGCATCAGACAATGCTGAAAGTGCAAATCGAAGACTGTGAAGCTGACATTCAGAAAAAGCACAATATAGCATCAGTTGACGAGAAGCGCCGGCAAATGCTTCGCCCTATGGATAATCTCACAGATGCTAAGCTGAAAACATGTTTATATGATGCAGTAGAGCGTGTTATCATTTATGATACCGAAAGCATAGAAATCGTGTGGAAGTTCGATAGAATCGAGGAATCCGTAAATAAAAATACCGAGATCTCAAAGTGATCTCGGTATTGATTTTTGTTATGGTGTCCTAAAATAACACAATCCGTCGCAAAAACTTGCAATAATTTTGGGGTATAAAGCTCTAAAATCGTGCTTTATTGTGAGAAATAAAAACAAATATTTTTGTGTTTCCCCTACTTGACATAAGGGGACGATCTCGGCCGCGTTGTTATTCCGAAGGAGATCAGAAGAACGCTTAGGATTCGAGAGGGCGACCCGTTAGAAATCTATACCGACCGCGACGGCGAAGTGATTTTCAAGAAATACTCCCCGATGGGAGAGATGGGCGCGGTATCCGCCGAGCTGGCGGAGGCTATGGCGCGTACAGCGGGCATGAGCTGTGCCATCTGCGACAGGGATGCGGTGATTGCGGCAGCGGGCGGTGCGAAAAAGGATATTCTGGAGCGGAGTATTTCATCCGAGCTGGAGCAGCTGATGGAACGCCGCGAATGTTACGAACGCGGTGTGGACGAGCAGCCGGAGGTGCTTATCTCCTCTCAGGACGGCTGCGCGGTGGTTGCGGCGGCGCCAATCATCACAGACGGCGATGTCAGCGGCTGTGTCGCGTTTGTCAGCGAAAAAGAGGACGAAACGGCGGATGAGGTGCTGCTCAAGCTGTGTCAGTCGGCGGCGCAGTTTTTGTCCAAACGCATTGCAGTGTGAAAGGAGCGTTCTCTATATGCACAGGCACGATCACAAAGAGCGTGAGCCAAAGGCCTTCCCGCAGTACGATGATGCGGCGCATATTGACTCGGCAGCAGTGGCCGAGCTGCGTCGTGGGAGCAGACACGCGAGCCGAAAGGCGATCCCAAAGCAACGGCCTACACGGAGAAATACTGCGAGGAGCAGCCGGAATGAAAACGGTGGAGGCTGTCGTGAAACTACAGCTTCGCCGACAAGCGGGAACGGATCGTGGGCCGTTCCAAAGTTGTCCGAAAGTTCCCATACGGTAACTTTCTCCCTATAGAAGTCAAAAAAGTCAGGTACACGCCCTGACTTTTTTGGCATTTGTAAGCAAATGCTATTTAACGCGCGCTGTCGCGCGGATTATTTGAAATGGCAGGGATATCATTTTTTACAGACTGAAACGGCGGAACGATACAAATCGTTCCGCCGTTTGGCGTTAAATCATATATTCGATGGTATTCTCTGCCGTCAGGCGCGTCCGGTCATTAAACAGGAGAATGGCTTCGCGGGTGTCAATCTCGCCAAGCGCGTAAACCTCGTGGGTCTCACGATCGAAGCAGGGGCGCGGCACGAGCCGATTGTATTCGCACGGGTGGTCGTACACCATCTGCACGCCGTCCGTATCGAGCGGCTGATCAAGATAATACGGGTCAAACATGCGCACCATGTCGTTCTCATCAATGCCGGTGAGTGTCACATAGTGTTCGCCGTCGAAGTGCAGGCGCACCACGGCAGCGCCGCCGCAGCGGAGTGCATCGCGCAGACGGCTGTTCTGCCCGAAATTCACCGCCGGACCGGACAGATACTGCGTGGAGATGTGAAGACGGCCGATTTTGCCGAAGCCGTTCAGCCAGTTGCTGAGAAACATCATCGCCGCACAGGAGGTGCCGCTTTTGCCGCTCACGCCGTCCGAGCCGTAGCAGTCCAGACAGTACAGCATGATGTTGCGGACAGCCTCCGGCGGGATATCCTCACGCTCAAACAGGAATGCGAGCGCATTGAGCATGGAGGTTGGACCGCAGTCATATTCGGAAAGCTGGTAGCGCAGCGGATTTTTCATAGGGGAACCTTCTTTCGTGTGGCGTATTCCTACCGGATTACTATATAATAGTAAGGTCAATGCCGATCAATGTCAATACAAATTTGCGGAAAGCGCATATTCATGGTATGATAAGTATACTTCCCGCCAAAGATAGGGTGGGAAGGAGTGAATCGGCATTGCTAAAACTGATTCATGCGAGTAAAATATATGCTAAGAACGGCATTTGTGCGCTGAACTCAGTCGATCTGACCGTGCAGGACGGTGACTACATTTCGGTGACCGGCGCATCCGGATCGGGCAAAAGCACACTCATGCATATTCTGGGTCTGCTGGACAGCCTGACTGACGGCGAATATCTGCTCGACGGAGCAGCAGTCGCACATTTGCCGGCCAAACAGCGGGCGCGTCTGCGCAGTGAGAAGATCGGCTTTGTGTTTCAGCAGTTCCGGCTGCTGACGGGCATGACAGCGCTGGAAAATGTTGCGCTGCCGCTGGCGCTGCAGGGCATTCCGCGGGATGAGCGGAGCAAACGCGCACTGGCGGTTCTGGAGCACGTTGGCCTGTCTGATCGGGCGAATCACCGGCCGCACCAGCTTTCCGGCGGACAGCAGCAGCGGGTGGCAATCGCACGGGCGGTCGTGACAGAACCGTGCGTGATTCTGGCGGATGAGCCGACCGCAGGACTGGATCCTGCTGCGGCGGACAGCGTGCTGGAGCTGTTTGACCGATTGCATCGGTCGGGGCATACGCTGGTGCTCATCACACACGATGAGCGGGCAGCGCAGTGCGCCGCAAGGCGGATGCATCTTGAAAACGGGTGCCTTTTCGGGTGAGATTATCCGGCACCGGATAATCAGTGCATGAAAATAACGCAATCAAACCTAACAGGTTTTCCTATATAGAAGGAGGAAACAAAAATGGACCGTCGGGACAAAACAAACTACTACCTCGACATGGCGCAGGTTGCGCTTGAGCGCGGAACCTGTCTGCGCCGCAACTTCGGCGCGGTCATCGTTAAGAACGACGTCATCGTATCCACCGGCTACAACGGTGCGCCGAGAGGTCGTGCCAACTGCATCGACATCGGCACCTGCATTCGTCAGAAGATGGGCATTCCGCGCGGCGAAAGATACGAATTCTGCCGCTCGGTGCATGCGGAGATGAACGCCATTATTGCCGCTCCGCGTGACCAGATGATCGGCGCGACGCTGTACCTGGTCGGCCGCGATATGTCCACCGGAAAGATCATGTCGGACGCAAACTCCTGCACGATGTGCAAGCGCCTCATCATCAATGCGGGCATTGAGAAGGTGATTATCCGCCGTGACACAGATACATATGACACCGTGAATGTGCACGACTGGGTGGAGAATGACGACACGCTCGGCAGCAGCATGGCATACTAAACAGACATCGGAGAGAGAAAAATATGTCAATATTCGATATTTTTAAGAAGTTGGATGAAGAAAAAGCCGCAAAGGCATCCCAGCCGATCGAGTGGATCGTGGTCGGACTGGGCAACCCGGGTACGAAGTACGACAATACCCGTCACAATGCGGGCTTCCGTGCACTTGAGGGTTACTGCGCCCGCAGCGGACAGAAGATCGACCGCATGAAGTTCAAGGCACTGGCGGGTGAGGGTATGCTCGGCGGCAAGCGCGTGCTGTTCCTCAAGCCGCAGACGTTCATGAACCTGTCGGGTGAAGCGGTGCGCGATGCGGCTTCGTTCTACAAAATCCCGCCGGAGCACATTATCGTGCTGTCGGACGATGTGTCGCTCGATGTGGGCACGCTGCGCGTGCGCGCAAAAGGCTCGGCAGGCGGACAGAACGGCCTGAAAAACATTATCTATCATCTGAACAGCGAGGACTTCCCGCGCGTGAAGATCGGCGTCGGCAAAAAGCCGCGTCCGGATTACGATCTGGCGGCGTGGGTGCTCGGCAAGTTCCCGGCGGAGGAGCAGAAGGCTATCGACAAGGCGTGCGAGGACGCGGTGAACGCGGCTGCCTGCATCATCGCGGAGGACTGTGCCGCTGCCGCGCAGAAATTCAACGGAAAACGCATCTAAGGAGTTGGTTTTGATGAAAACCGCAGTAGCATATTACTCGCTCGGCGGCACAACACGGTCATACGCCCGCGCGGAAGCCAAGGCGCGGAACGCCGATTTGATTGAGCTTACGCCGAAAACGCCGTACAACCGGTTCACCGCGTTTGTGCGCGGCTGCCCGGAGGCCGTCAAGCAGAAGGCGGTCGCGCTGGACGGTATGCCGCTGTTTGTCGGCTATGACAGAGTGGTGCTGATGGCGCCGGTCTGGGCGGGTTATCCGGCACCGGTGTTCAACAGCGCGGTGGAACTGCTGCCGCCCGGTACGGAGGTCGAAGTAATACTGGTTTCCGGCAGCGGAAATAGTGAAAAGAGCAAGGCGAAGGTGCGTCTGCAAATCAAAAAGCGCGGCTGTACGATCTTTGCGCAGCGCGATATCAGGGCAAGCCGATGAGCGGATATACCTATGTGCTCCGCTGTGCGGATGATACGCTGTACTGCGGCTGGACGAACGACCTCACGGCTCGACTGGCGGCGCACAACAGCGGAAAAGGTGCAAAATACACGCGCGGACGCGGTCCGGTGACGCTGGCGTACAGTGAAATGTTCGACACGCAGAGCGAGGCCATGCAGCGCGAAGCAGCAATTAAAAGGCTCACGCGGCCGCAGAAGCAGGCGCTGATTGACAGCCAGAACGGCGGAGAACTGCTCACTGTTTACGATGCAGACGGACGTGCCTGCGGAGAACGCCCGCGGGCCGTCGTGCATGCGCAGGGGCTGTTCCACCATGTGTGCCACCTGTGGGTGGTCGGTAAGCGGGATGGCGTGTGCGGCATCTGGCTACAGCAGCGGCAGTTTGACCGGCCTTTATTTCCGGGTGGGTTCGACCTGACCTCGACCGGACATATCGACCCGGGCGAAACGCCGCAGACCGCTGTTCTGCGCGAAGCGCGGGAGGAGAGCGGACTGCAGCTGACAGCAGCCGACTTGATTGACGGCGGCAGTTATCGTCAGCGCTACTCGCGCGGCGAAGGCGGCTTTGATGATGAGCTGGCGTATACATTTCTGGCGCGTATCGACGGCATTCCGCCGTTCCGGCCCGGCCCGGAGGTCGCGGAGATGCTGTTCGTGCCGCTGGCGGACTTTGCCGCCGCACAGGAGCAGGGCGCATCACTCACCGGTCTGACACCGGACGGACGCACGATGGAGATGCCGAACGAATCCCTTGCTGTCTGCACACTGAGGAGTGGCAGGGCGCGAAACCGCGTATCGAAGCACTTTTTGACTAAAAAGAACAGCCGCCTTCCACTTGACAAGGGGAGGCGGCTGCCCTATAATATCGACATTCATCAATATGGAACCCGAAATCCGCTGTAAAGCAGCGGATTTTTGCATTTACTTGATATTTTTCAAAACAAAAAGCTGTCCGAAAGGACAGCTTTTGCTTTACTTGCTGAGTGCGCCGATGATGATATTGATGATCAGGCTGACCGCGGCTGCGATCGCGTAGATCGTGCTTTGCTGACGGCACGCTTTGGCCTTGGGATCATCCTGTTTGTCCTCCTGCTCACTGCGTCCGCAGATCATGCCGTAGCGGATCTGCTGCAGGACTGTCAGCGCGGCGAACGCGGCAAACAGCAGCAGGAGCAGTCGCTGAACCGTCTGCATCTTAGTGGATGAGGTTCAGGACGATTGCAATGATGACGAAAACAACGCCGACAATCGAGGTCAGACGAGCAAAGATACGGTCGGATGCGCTTGCCTTGCCGGAGCCGTAGAAGGTGTCTGCAGAGCCGGATACAGCGCCCAGACCCTGCTGTGCACCATGCTGGAGCAGAACAACAACGATCAGGAACAGGCTTGCAACGATCATAATGACCGAGAGAGCGATTTGTGCGGTAGTCATAGGTAATTTCCTCCACTGCTTTTCATTTTTCTTATCGCGCATAACGAGACTATGCGCGCAATATGCGTACATGATACTATATCATATTAAGTGCACTTTTTCAAGAGGTTTTCCGTATTTTTGTCCGGGAATTTGTCTCAGACAAGCGGCTGGAGAATGTTTTTCAGCGAATCGCCCATGCGGTTGGTGTGCACCTTGTGCGTATCAAGATCCACGACCGCCAGACGGATGGACGACCAGCCGTGCTTGTCGCTCTGGTATTTGCGCTCATCAGACAGTTTTTTCAGCTTTTTGAGCACGGCTTTGTCAGTCTCGCCGGCGGCAAGAATGACCGAAATCAGCGAAAAATCGTGGTTTTCGTCCGGCTTTACCAGCTCGGCGCTGACCTGCTGCGCGTACTTCCACCAGTCGTCAAGTGTCTGCTCATCGAGCGAGGGCACGGCGAACAGCAGACGGTATTCGTGTGCGTGGCTCGTGCCGCCGGTGGGCATCAGACCGAGGATTTTGCGGGCCGTGCGGGAGTTGAAAACGCTCAGCAGCGCCGTCATTCGGCCGGAAACCTGTACGTTCTGCTGGGAACGGAAATGCGGATCCTGCCCGTTCAGCAGCTTGTCGCGCAAGGCAACAAATTCAGTAGAAAAATCCATAAACAACCTCGCTTTTTACAGATCAGCGGGGTAATCGCCGTTTTTCGTCATAGCTGCAACGGCAGCGCAGATGGTCGGCTTGTCCTCGCGGTAGGTGACGCCGTACCAACGGGAATCCGTGGTGAGTACCTTTGCGGTCGCCTTTCCGTCCTTGATGAGTGTGTCCACCGCGAACGGCAGATAATACTCTGCCTTCATCGGATTGTTCGGCAGCTTGCCTGCGAAAAACTCACGCAGGCCGTCATCAAGCGAGGGCAGGAACGACGGGGTGAATCCCCAGAGATTGAGCGACACCGGCGTGCCGGGCGCAATCTCACCGGCGGGTGCATCGCCGTCCGCATCATAGCGGATGATGCCGTCCGCATCGCGGTGAATGGCGGTGCGCTCGATGATATGTGCGAGCAGACCGTTTTCGTCTGCGGTGCATACGCCGCGGGAGACCGTGCCATTTTCGGTGAGCGTGTTCTCGACCTGATATCCGACCATGCAGTAACGGAATTTGTCGTCATCCTGTGCGGCAGACAGGTAATCATACATTTTGCGAAATGCATCTGCGCCGTAGAAGTCATCCGCGTTGATAACGGCGATCGGGCAGCCGGCGGTCAGCTCCTTTGCACACCACACGGCATGCGCGGTGCCGAGCGGCTTCTCACGGCCTTCCGGTGCGGTCAGACCGTCCGGCAGATTGTCGAGCGTTTGATAAGCGTAGTCCACCTGCATGAAGCGGCGCGCCTTTTTGCCGATGGCGTCCTCGAACGCCTCGTGCAGCTCGGGACGGATGATGAATACCACGCGGTCAAAGCCTGCACGGTGTGCATCGTAGATGGAATAATCGAGCAGAATCTGTCCGTTCGGACCGATCGGGTCGATCTGCTTGAGTCCGCCGTAGCGCGAGCCCATACCTGCCGCCATGATCACCAAAACCGGATTTGCCATAGTCTATATCCTCCTAAAGAACCTTATCTATTTATACAGATAAAGCATTTCATTCATGTTTTTCATACTCTCAAACGGGAATACTTCTTTATTATACAAGAGCGTATCATAAAACACAAGATGTTTGCGGTGCGGGTCTGCTTTTTTGTCGAAAAGCATGAAAATCCAAATGGGGTTCGGGTGATGATTGCAAAGTGTCGGGAAAACTGCTAAAATAAAAAACGTATACGTATAGAGAATTTTATTATTAAAACCATATTGTTATAGAGAGGAATATGTTTCGATGCGCAAAACGAAGATTATCTGCACGCTTGGTCCCGCAACTGATGCTGTACTGCCCGAGATGATCAAGGCAGGCATGAATGTTGCCCGTATGAACTTCAGCCACGGCTCTCATGAGGAGCACAAGGCTCGCATGGACGCCGTTAAGGCAGCCCGCAAGGAGCTTGGCATGCCGGTCGGCATTATGCTGGATACCAAGGGTCCGGAGATCCGTACCAAGACCTATAAGGACGGCAAGATCGAGATTGTTGAGGGTCAGGAGTTTACGCTGACCACCCGCGATATCGAGGGTGACAACACCATCGTTTCCATCACCTACGAAGGCCTGCCGAACGACGTTCAGCCGGGCACCCGCATCCTGATCGACGACGGTCTGGTTGCATTCGAGGTCGAGGAGATCAAGAACGGCACCGACATTGTGTGCAAGGCGCTCAACGGTGGCCCGCTCTCCAACCGCAAGTCCATCAACGTACCGGGCATCAAGCTGAACATGAAGTTCGTTTCCGATAAGGACCGTGAGGATATTGAGTTCGGTCTGTCTCAGGACATCGACTTTATCGCTGCTTCCTTCACCCGTTCCGCACAGGACGTCCGCGACATCAAGGAGATCCTCAAGGCACACGGCAAGGAAGATGTTGAGATCATCTGCAAGATCGAGAACATGGAAGGCGTAAACAACGTACAGGAGATTCTCGATGAGGCAAACGGCATCATGGTAGCCCGCGGCGACCTTGGCGTTGAGGTTCCGTTTGAGGAGCTGCCGGAGATCCAGAAGTCCATCATCAAGACCTGCATTTCCCGTGGCAAGCGCGTTGTAACCGCTACCCAGATGCTCGAGTCCATGGCTAAGAACCCGCGCCCGACCCGTGCAGAGGTTTCCGACGTTGCAAACGCTGTTTACGACGGCACCTCCGCTATCATGCTGTCCGGTGAGACCTCTGTCGGCAAGTATCCGGTAGAGACCGTTCGCACCATGAGCCGCATCGCAGAGAACGCAGAGAAGACCATCCACTACGACCGCCGCCGTGTAACCCGTCTTGAGTTCCAGAACATGGACGTAGACGGCGACACGAAGACGCTGGCAATCTCGCACGCAACCTGCTCTACCTCCGCTGATCTGGGCGTTAAGGGCATTGTAGCGTTTACCGAGTCCGGTTCTACCGCTCGCGCTGTATCCACCTACCGTCCGGGCGCGCCGATCATCGCCGCTACCCCGAGTGAAAAGACCTTTAACCGCCTGACCATGTCCTGGGGCGTAAAGCCGATTCTGGTTGAAAAGCGCCCGCAGTCCGGCACTGAGCTGTACCATCTGTCCGAGAAGGCAGCGGTAACTGCGCTCGATCTGCGCGTTGGCGACGTTATCACCATCACCGCAGGTATGCCGGTAGGCGAGGTTTACTACACCAATACCCTGCGTGTACACGAACTGACCGAGAAGTCTTTCGAGGACTAACACTATGTCTTTCAAACGCTTGCAGCGTGCATTGTTCCGCACGATGGCCGCTGTTGTGGCGCTGGCGATCCTGTTCTGCATCGGATTGTACGGCTACCGCACGATGTTCGGCTATACCTATGACTCCTCGCTGTCCGATGAAGATCTGGCGGCGAGCGTCACAGCGGACGAAAATATTACGAATATTGCATTGTTCGGTCTGGATACCCGCGAGGGCGACAAGCAGAGTCATTCGGACTGCATGATGATCGTTACCGTGGACAACACGCGCGGCAAGATCAAGCTCATCAGCCTGATGCGCGATTCTCTGGTAGATATCGACGGCTACGGTGAGGACAAGCTGAATGCGGCGTATTTCCGCGGCGGTCCGAGTCTTGCCATCCGCACCATCAACGAGAATTTCGGCACGGATATCAAGGATTACGTTGCCGTAGACTTCGAGCAGCTGGTGCAGATCGTAGACGCGATCGGCGGCGTGGATATCGACGTGCAGAACGATAACGAGCTGAAGGAGCTCAACCGTGTCATCAAGGACTACGGCGCAGAGCGGGGCAAGGAGTCTCCGGCGTGGAGAAGACCGGCCTGCAGACGCTGGACGGCGTGCAGGCGCTGTGCTATGGCCGTATCCGCAAGGGCGATACCGGCGATGACTGGGCGCGCGTGGAGCGTCAGAGCGTTGTGCTGAACGCCATCTTCACCAAGCTGCAGAGTGCAAGCGCCACCGAGCTGATCGGCAGCATGCGCAAGCTGGTTCCGTATGTCACGACCTCGCTTTCGCCGACTGATATGGCGTCGCTGATCGTCGGCGCGGTCAAGAACGGCATTCCGACACTTGAGCACACCCGTATTCCGGTGGATGGCGAGTGGAGTTATTCCGGTAATTCCGGCGAGTATATCACCTACGATCTGGACGTTGCAGCCGACCATATCCATGCATACATCTATGATGACGCGGATATCAGCAGCGGCACGACCGACGATGATACCGGCACGGACAGCAAGTCCGATACGGATACGACCGATTCGTCCAAGAGCACGGATACCAAGTCGAATACCACTGCTGTGGATCCGGAATCCCTTGTGGAGGAAGGCGGCTGGTACGATTCCGACACCGGTGACTATTATGATTGCGATGGTGACCGATACAGTCTGGACGAAAACGGGAATAAGGTGTATTATTAAACTTGTGATCGTTAGAGAACGAAGCAGGGGACATGACGACGATCATGTCCCCTGTTCTTATATGGCGATAACTGCTATAAGAAATAGAGAGAAAGAGTACAAACAGAAAGCAGGTAAAAACCTATGTATGTAAAACGAATTCTCCCGAACGGTGTGCGCTTGATTACCGAACGGATCGATAACATGCGCACGGTGTCGGTCGGCATCTGGGTCGGCAACGGCAGCCGATACGAACCCGCAGAGCTCGGCGGCGTATCGCATTTCATCGAGCACATGATCTTCAAGGGCACAGAAAAACGCTCTGCCCGCCATATTGCAATCGCGATCGACGCATTAGGCGGGCAGGCGAATGCATTCACAGATAAGGAATGCACCTGCTACTATATGAAGGTTCTGGACAGCCGGCTGAAAAACGGAGTGGCTCTGCTGGCGGATATGTTCCTGCATTCCCGCTTTGCACAGGAGGATCTGGAGCTGGAGCGCGGTGTCGTTCTCGAGGAGATCGACATGTACGAGGATTCTCCGGAGGATGTCGCCATCGACAAGCTGTTCGAGCGCTGCTACGACGGTTCGGCACTCGGCCGCCCAATCCTCGGCACGGCGGAAACGCTCGAGCTGATGACCTCGGAAACACTGCACAAGTATATGCGCGAATATTACCGCCCGCAGGATACAGTTGTTGCGGTTTCCGGCCACTTTACCGATGATGATCTCGACTTTATCGAGGAGCTGTTCTCTGAGATGGAGGGCGAGGGCAAAAACGTTATCACACCGGCAGCCTATCAGCCGAGCCTGTTCCTGAGGGACAAGGAGATCGAGCAGAACCACCTGTGCCTGTCCTTTCCGGGCGTATCGCTTGTCAGCGAGGACCGCTTTACAATGAACCTGCTTAGCTCCATCCTTGGCGGCGGCATGTCGTCCCGCCTGTTCCAGAGCGTGCGCGAGCAGAACGGCCTGTGCTACTCCATCTACACGTTCACCACGCCGCATCTGGATACCGGCCTGCTGTCCATCTACACCGGTCTGGGACAGGAAACCGAGCGAAAGGCGCTCGATCTCATCCTGCGTGAACTCGATGAATTCTGCCAGAACGGCCCGGCGCCGGATGAACTGTCGCGCTGCCGTGAGCAGGTCAAGACAACGCTGCTCATGGGTCTGGAGAACACCGGCAACCGCATGATGACCATTGGCCGCAGCGAGCTGCTGCGCGGCGAGGTATCCAAGATCGAGGAAGTGCTCGATTCCTACGACAGTGTGACCGCAGATGATATCCTGAACCTTGCCCGCCGTGTGTTCGACCGCTCGAAGGCTTCTCTGGCCGTTGTCGGTCAGCCGGACAGCGAGGATACATACCGCGAACTGCTGCGCTAATTACCGAGCTGCTTGCACAGATAGGTGATCACATCCCGACGGGTGACAATGCCGCAGAAGATACCGCGTCCGTCCACTACAGGTACAAAATTCTGCGCTGTGACCAGATCGACCATATCCTCCATGCGTGCATCAATGCTTACCGAGCGGTGGTGTATCCGCAGTTCAACCTGACCGACGGTCAGCTGTTCGAGGGTTTCCTTCGGGTAATGCAGCACTAGCCGCAGAAAATCACCTTCGGTAATCGTTCCGGCGTATTTGCCCTTGGCGTCTACCACCGGAATCGCTGTGAAGCCGCTGCGGAGCATGTCGTCAATGGCCTTCTGCACCGGGCAGCTTTCGGTTAAGTAGGAAACCTCTACCTTGGGTTTCAGGAAGAACGAAATATTCATAGTATCGCTCCTTAAAAATTGTAATATAAATCGTAGCAGAGCAGCACCGTGAAGCTGATTCACCGGTGCTGCTTTTGTTACCTCTATTGTACGATAGACAGGAGCGAGGGTCAACTGGAATTTGACAATCCTTACAGATTGTTAACAAATTGCAAAGTTGATATTGTAAAAAATGACGGATAGATAATTCTTATCGTAAGAAAATTAAACGGTATACTTGACTTGCACTCTTTTAACTGCTAAAATGATGAAGTAACAGAAGTGCAAAAGTTCTGTGAAAAGTAAAATTTGAACAAAGAAGGGTTTCCCATGAAGAAGAGATTACTCGCAGCGCTGATGGCTGGCGCCATGGCACTCACGATGACTGCCTGCGGCGGCAGCAGCTCCGGCAGCGATGACAGCAATGCAGCCTCCGGCAGCGATTCCGGTTCGGCTGGCAGCTATAAGGTAGGCATTGTTCAGCTGGTTCAGCATGAGGCGTTGGATGCGGCTACGCAGGGTTTCCAGGATAAGCTGAAGGAGCTGGTTGAGGCAGACGGCGGCGAGGTCAAGTTTGACTCGCAGAACGCCTCCGGCGAGTCCGCAAACTGCACCACCATCGTAAACGGCTTTGTTTCCGCGGGTGTGGACCTCATTATGGCGAACGCTACCGCAGCACTGCAGGCAGCACAGGCCGGCACCTCTGATATTCCGATCCTCGGCACTTCGGTAACCGACTACGGCACCGCACTCGGCGTATCCGACTGGACCGGCAAGACCGGCACCAACATCTCCGGTACTACCGATCTTGCACCGCTCGACGGTCAGGCCGACATGCTCAAGGAGCTGTTCCCGGATGCCAAGAACGTAGGTCTGCTGTACTGCTCCGCTGAGCCGAACTCCAAGTACCAGATCGACACCATCAAGCCGCTGCTTGAGAAGCTGGGTTACACCTGCACCGAGTATGCGTTCACCGACTCCAACGACGTTGCTTCCGTAGCGCAGAAGGCTGCTGCGGCAAGCGATGTTATGTATATCCCGACCGATAACACCGCTGCTTCCTGCACCGAGGCAATTGCAAACGTTGTTATCCCGGAAAATATTCCGGTTATCGCAGGCGAGCAGGGCATCTGCAACGGCTGCGGCGTAGCTACCCTGTCGATCGACTACTACGAGCTGGGTCAGGCTACCGGCGAGATGGCTTACGAGATCCTCGCCAACGGTGCAAACCCGGGCGATATGGAAGTACAGTCTGCACCGAACTTTACGAAGATGTACAACAAGGCTAACTGCGAGAAGCTGGGCATCACCGTTCCGGATGATTACACGGCAATCGAAGGCTAAAAGCTGAAATCCAAAGCACCGTACTTTATGTACGGTGCTTTGGTTTGTCAATAAAGTCCGTTTTAGCGCTGCTGCCGCGCGGCAGCGCGCATGAAATAGCATTTGCGGCGCAAATGCATGAAAACCGGGGGCGTGTACCTCGGTTTTCATACTTTCAGAGGGAGAAAGTTTCCGTATGGGAACTTTCGGACGTCCGTGTTTTGCAAAGTCAAAACACAGATTGTCGGAAAAACGAAGTTTTTCGACAGTCTCAGCACCGTACTTTATGTACGGTGCTTTTTCATATGCAGGAGAAATTTTGCGCACGGACGTGCGGTTTTACAGCGAAAATATACGTCAAATTGCCGAAAAATGAGGAAAAGAGCAAATAAAACTTACAATTTGCAAGAAAATGTGCTATAATTATATCAGAAAAAGTGGATAACGGAAACAGAATGAAACGCGATGTGTGAGGAGGCATCTTGATGTATCAGGCAGGAGAGTTCATTGTGTACGGAACCAACAGTGTGTGCCGGGTAGAGTCAATCGGCAAGCCGCCGTTCGAGACCGAGGAGGATAAGCTGTACTATACGCTGGTACCGGTAACGGGCACGGAGACCATCTATATTCCGACGGATTCGCCGGTGTTTACCCGTCCGGTAATCTCCCGCGAAAAAGCAGAGGAACTTATCAACTCTATTCCTGACATCGAAGAGGACCACTTTGTCTGCCATAGTGTCCGCATGGCGAATGAGCATTATCAGGCGGCGCTGCAGAGCCACGACTGCGAGGAGCTTGTGCAGCTGATCAAGACGGTTTACGCCAAGTCGCGCTGGCACGGACGCCGTGTCAGTCAGGTCGATCAGCGCTACCGCAAGCGTGCCGAGGAACTGCTCAACAGCGAGCTTTCGGTTGCACTCGGTATTCCGCTCAAGGAAGTTCCGGCGTACATCAATCAGAAGATTGGCAAGTCGGAAAAAAAGACGGCAAAGAAAACTGAAGAATAAATAGAAAAAGAGAGGCTTTGAAGCCTCTCTTTCAGTCTGTCGGGAAAACGAAGTTTTCGACAGTCCATTTGTTCAGGAACCGGAGAACCATTTTCGGATTTTCTCGAGGAAACCCGGATGCGGCGCAGGCTGTGCGGCCTGTTTGCGGGCGTTCTCAATGGCCTGCTGCATAAGCAGATCCTGTGCGCAGATGGGGTCCTGAACGGCAGGCTTTTTGCAGTAGGTGCCGTCCGGCTGCAGCACACGCGCCTTGACAGTATCGTGCTGCATGGCATAGAGAATATCATGCAGGCGGGCGCGGACGGCAGGATTGTCAATCGGACAGGCAACTTCAACACGGCGTTCAGTGTTGCGCGTCATCAGATCGGCGGAGGAGATATACATTTTTTCCTCGTCACCGCGGCCGAACACATAAATGCGGGAATGCTCAAGAAAACGTCCGACAATGCTCGTCACTGTGATGTTCTCGGTGTGGCCCGGCACACCGGGCAGCAGGCAGCAGATGCCGCGCACGATCATCTCGACTGTGACGCCTGCGCAGGATGCCTCCCGCAGCTTGGCGATTACATCGATATCGGTCAGCGAATTGAACTTGAGCAGGATGTAACCGTCCTTGCCTTTGGCAATCTGCTCGTCCATCAACGCCAGAATGTTGTTTTTCAGGCTGGTCGGCGCGACGAACAGGCGGCTGTAGCGTCCGGACAGGTTGCCGAGCGCCATGTTGTTGAAGAACGCGCCTGCGTCCTGACCGATGCGTTCATCCGCCGTGATGAGCGACACGTCCGTGTACTGCTTGGCGGTTTTCTCGTTGTAGTTGCCGGTGCCGACCTGCGTAATATGGCGGACGGTTCCGCGTTCTCTGCGGGTGATCAGGCAGATCTTGGAGTGCACCTTGTAATCCTCAAAGCCGTAAATGATCTTGCAGCCGGCTTCTTCCATGCGTTCGGACCAGTCGATGTTGTTCTGCTCGTCAAAGCGCGCGCGCAGCTCGATGAGTGCGGTAACGTCCTTGCCGTTTTCGGCGGCAGCACACAGGTATTCGACCAGCTTTGCCTTGCTTGCCAGCCGGTAAATCGTGATGCGGATCGCCAGTACAGCCGGGTCGTTTGCCGCCTCACGAATCATCTGCAGGAACGGCTCCATGCTCTCATACGGATAGGACAGCAGAATATCCCGCTGCAGAGCGGCCTTGAGCAGACTCTGACCGGCAGACAGCATGGCCGGCTGCTGCGGCGTGAAGGGCGCGTCGCTGAGAAACGCACGCTTTTTTTCCGGCAGGTGTTCGCCGAGCGAGAACGCATATCCGAGCTTGAGCGGTGCTGTGCGCGACAGGAAAATCTGTGCATCGCTGACCTCAAAGCGGCTGCGGAAGTGCTCTTTGAAATGGTCGCTGATGGGACGGCTGATCTCCACGCGCACGACAGCCATGCGGCGGCGCTGCCGCAGCAGCTTTTCCATCTTTTTGCGAAAATCTCCGCCTTCTACGCCGAAGGTCTCGTCGTCTACCTGAATATCCGCATTGCGGGTAACGCAGAGCACGGTCTTTTCAAGTACATCGTACATTTCGAACACATGGTCAGCGTAGGCGAGCAGAATGTCCTCGGTGAGAATATAGCGCGACGGTGTCTCCGGCAGGAACACAACCGGCGGCAGCGATGCGGGCACGGGCAGAAGACCGAGCCGTTCGGTCTTTTTGTGGCTGAGCAGCGCGGCAATATGCAGCACCTTGCCCTCAAGGTGCGGGAACGGATGGTGCGAGTCCACGATCTGCGGCGAAAGCACCGGCGCAATGATATCCTTGAAATACCGCTTGATGTATTTCTGTTCGTCCGGCGCAAGCGAATCCATTGTCAGTCGGCGCAGACCGATCGCACTCAGTTTGCTGTCCACATCGGAGAACGCCGCATCACGACGTGCATAGAGCGGCTCAACCGCCTTGTAGATCAGATGCAGCTGCTCTTTGGCGGTCAGACCGGATTTGCTGTCGGTATGCCCTTTGTCCACGGCGGCCATGTCGCACAGGCTGCCGACACGGATCATGAAGAACTCATCCAGATTACTGGTAAAGATTGCGAGGAATTTGAAACGCTCGAGCAGAGGCACGTTCTCATCCTCCGCCTCGGCGAGCACGCGGGCGTTGAACTGCAGCCACGAAAACTCACGGTTCTGGGTGTAGCCCTGCTCCCAAATCTTCTGTGTCATATCATGTCCCCCTTCGTGGTGGCATACGCCGTCATTTTATAGTTACTATTATACTGCGCTTTTGTAAAGGAACAATGTGTTTCATGTAAAATGCATAAAAAGTTTCTTTCCTCCGCAGGTCTTGCGGGAAATGAAAAGGTCTGTTATACTGTGGATATAAAATAAGAAGAAAGAGGGAGAAAATCAGATATGATCAACATCTGGCATGACATTGATCCGAGTCGCGTAACGCCGGAGAGCTTTACGGCAGTCATTGAAATTCCGGCAGGCAGCAAGAAAAAGTATGAGCTGGACAAGCAGACCGGCCTGCTGCGGCTGGATCGTATTCTGTATACTTCAACGCATTATCCGGCCAATTACGGCTTTATTCCGCGCACTTATGCGGGCGACGGCGATCCGCTGGATGTGCTCGTGCTGTGCAGTGAAACGCTTGACCCGATGGTCGAGGTGGACTGCTATCCGATCGGCGTGATCCGCATGATTGATGATGACGAGATCGACGATAAGATCATCGCCATTCCGTTTGAGGACCCGAACTGGAACTATTATCATGATATCGACCAGCTGCCGCCGCATCATGGCAACGAGATCGCGCATTTCTTCGAGATTTACAAGAGTCTGGAGCACAAGTACACCGCAACGTCGGACGCGCTGACGCGCTCGGTGGCAGTCAAGGTGATCAAGGACTGTATCGAGCGATATGAGGTTCATTACTGCGGCAAGTGTCCGAGCAAGGAATACGAGTCGGAGAAAAAGCGCCTCAAGGAAGAAAAGAAGGAAGCCAAGGAGAAGGAAAAGCTCATTAAGGATATCCGCAAAGGCTAAGTACATAGAGCCGAGGACAGCTTTCGCATCAACGAGCGGCGTGACACGGGTCTCTCCGAGGAGCTTCTCTTGCTCTTCGGGCGAAACCGTGCGTTTGATTCGGCACCCGTTATATGAAAAAAACACAGCCATCCATTTGGATGGCTGTGTTTTTTGGAGCAGGGTACGGGAATCGAACCCGCCTCTGTGGCTTGGGAAGCGACCGTTCTACCGATGAACTAACCCTGCAGACAACAGTATTATTGTAAAGGTCTGACGGGCTTTTGTCAAGTGCCCGGACGGGGAATCCGTGGTGTTTTCACCGCCCAAACCGGAAAAAAGACCGCTGTACAATCATACAGCGGTCTCAGTCTGTCGAAAAAGCAGCATTTCAACTCTTGTGCTTTGTGCGGCAGCACGCATAAAATAGAATTTGCGGAGCAAATTCATAAATTCCGGGGGCGTGTACCTCGGAATTTATACAAGGGAAGAAAAAATGTGCCTGCAAGGCGCGGTTTTTCTTCGAAATTCGATCGAAAGCGTGGTTTCGATCGAGAGCGTGCTCGGAAAACGTTAGTTTTTCGACAGCCTCAGACCGCTGTACAATCATACAGCGGTCTTTCTATTGTTTATCTTACTTGCGGGTCTTGGAGAAATCGCGGCAAGCCATGCTGCCTCTCCAGGAGTAGCTGGGGTTCTGCATAAACATGGATTCAGCGATCATACCGAGCGTGCGGATGTAATTTTTCTTAGTCATGATAATCAGCCTCCTTTAATCCGTCTTCTGACGGTGCTGCTAACATTTTTTCTGTTCTTTCTGATTACGATATTATTATAGCGCATTTCAGAAAAAACGCAATACGCAATTTCGTTATATTGCATTAAAACCATGAAAAGAATTTGTATAATATCCACAAGAGAAAAGGCGCATGTCTCAAACATACGCCTTGTGCATTGTTACTTTTTGCCGGTATACGGACGAAGGTCCAGCAGAGCACGCTCTACGCTCCAGTAGAAGCCCTGTTCACCGACCATATCATAAATACCGGAGCGGTGCATCATATTCATGGCACTGCTCGGCAGGCCACACAGTACGATATCCACGCCGTTTTCGTGCAGCGAACGAAGAATATCCATCAGCGCCTGTGCCGCCGAAATATCAATATACGGCACGCCGCGCATGGACAGCAGCAGCGTATCACAGGTGCCGACACGCTCGGTCAGCTGCTCGATGGTGTCGATGTTGGCGAAGATCAGCGGACCGGTGATGTAAGCGACCATTGCGTTGCGGTAACGCTCGTTCAGCGCCTCGTCGTTGCTCTTGATGCGGGACATGTCAACACGCTCGTAGTTGATCTGCAGCTTGGACAGACGGGCAACCATCAGGATCAGACCGAGACCGACACCGACTACGATCGCAACCGTCAGGTCGAATACGATGGTGCAGATCATGGTGACGATAAATTTCGCCATGGCACCCTTGAAACGGTGGCTGAACATGTACTTGATGGCGTGCCATTCGTTCATGCGCCATGCTGTGACCATCAGCACGCCTGCCAGACCGGCCAGCGGCACATTCTGAATGACCGGCGCGAGCAGAAACATCATGATCAGCAGACCGACCGCATGGAAGATACCGGTCAGACGGGTCTGCGCACCCGAGCGAACTGCTACCGAGGTACGCGCCAGAGCGGCAGTTGCCGGAATGCCGCCGAACATCGGCAGCACCATGTTGCCGACGCCCTGTGCGAACAGCTCCTGATCGTTGTTGAGCTTGACGCCGGTCGCGCGGCCGGCAGACGCACCGCACAGCAGGCTTTCGAGCATGTTCAGCACCGCGATGGAGAATGCCGGCGCCAGCAGAGCAGGAACCGTGTTCCAGTCAATCTGTGCCGGAGACAGACGATCCGGCAGCATGAGCGTTTTCGGAATCTCGCCGACGGTTGCGATATCGAGCTTCAGAATCATCGTTGCCGCAGTTGCGATGATAATGCCGATGAGCGAAGCCGGTACGACCGCGTTCCACTTTTTCGGGAAGAACACCATCAGCAGAACGACAAAAAGCGCGATCAGCGTGGTAGCAATATCCGGATGAAAGCCGAGATCCTTATACGAGATGATCTTCGCAATCGCACTGGCCCCTTCCGAGTGCGTGCCGAAGAAGTTGTCGATCTGACCCATCGCGATAATGACCGCAATACCCGAGGTAAAACCGGTGATAACCGGCGCGGGTACGAAGGCGGTCAGGTTGCCGAGGTGCAGCACCGCCGCAAGGATGAGCAGCGCACCGGCGAGAAAGGTTGCCACGAACATGCCCTGCATGCCGTAGGTCGCGATCAGCGAGCCGAGAATGGCTGCCATAGCACCGGTCGGACCGGAAATCTGATAATAGCCGCCGGTCAGCGCCGAAATGATAAGACCGGCAACAATCGCCGTAACCAGGCCGCAGGCCGCTGTTGCACCGGCCGATACACCGAACGCCAGTGCCAGAGGCAGCGCCACTGCCGCAACGGTCAGACCAGCCATCAGGTCCTTGGCCAGCTTTTGCCCGTTGTAGCCCTTGAATTCCTGCTGAGCTGCCGCAAAAATGCAGTTCCCATGATGTTTTCATTCCCCTTTTTGTGATTCTCCCGTACACAGCAAAAAAGCAGGGCGGCCAACGGAAAACGTCAGCACCCTGCTTTGTGGTGTACAGGCGTATAGCAACAGTATATCATATGGAAAACGATACAGCAAATAAAAATGGCGGAAAATAGAAAATTGTGCAAATTGTTGAACATTCTGCGCGGTTATCACGCAAATTTAACCATGCGGAAATTTGACGGGAGGACAGGCGTTGCAAAATTCCGCCAAACAGCATATAATCTAAGGCATGAGCATGGAAGCATGAAAGGAAATGAAAAGCTATGCATGACGATCTGACCGCACAGGACATTGAAATGATGCAGAAGGAGCTGGACCACCGCAAGCTGGAGCTGATGCCCGAGCTGATCGAGGAGGTCAAGCGCACACGTGCGTTCGGTGACCTGAGTGAAAATTTTGAATACAAAGCCGCCAAGCAGGCGCAGAACCGCAACCGCAGCCGCATCCGCTATCTGGAGCGCATGATTAAATCCGCGCATGTGATTGAGGATAAGGCGGGCGCGGATGAGGTCGGTCTGTTCGATAAGGTGGAGCTGCTGTTTGAGGACGATGATGACACGGATACCATTCAGGTGGTAACGACCGTGCGGTGTGATCCGCTGAACGGCAGAATCAGCTGCAAGGCACCGCTTGGCAAGGCGGTGCTCGGCAAAAAGGTCGGTGACCGGGTGGATGTCACCACCGAAGAGGGCGACAGCTATACTGTTGTGATCAAGTCCATCACCAAGGAGAAGGATGATGGGTCGGGACCTATTTTGTAATTGAAAATGGAGAATGGAAAATGAATGTGCGCACCGAAGGCGCGGATTAAGGCAATACCGCATAATGGAACAAGAGCGGTTTGCGAATAAATTCTGCGTACTGCTGAGGCGCGGTTTCTTGCAATACTTGCCGTATTGCAAGAAATCGCGGCAGCGCGGACAGAGCTGCGCAAGGATAGCGCTCATTCTCAATTATAGCACGCGAATGCAATAAAAAACTGCTGCACATCAACCGTGCGGCAGTTTTTTCATGTACTCACAGCCCAAACAGGAGCAGGGCGGCGGTGAGCAGAAACTGTTCCCAATCCACCACGCCGTCATCGTCCATCAGCAGGAACCACACGATGAGCAGGGCGATCATAGTATCCATGTCCAGCCGGACACCCTGCAGACGCGCATTCAGCGTGCGTCCGAGACCGGAAAAGGTGCTGCTCTGCGGCGGTTCGTTTGTTTCCGGTGCGGTCTGCTCTGCGGCGGCAAGATAGCGGTTATACATGGGTCAGCACCTCCTATAAGGCTCGCGGCGCGGTATCGTCTGCAGAGAGGTTCACCTGTCCGAGTGCCGCGCGCGCCATCCGAGCCATGCTGACCAGACGGAGGGCACGGTCGAACTGGCCGGAGACCTCCTCGGCAACGAACGGCTTGAGCGCACCGAGCAGTGCGCGTTTTTCCGGTTTTACGGCATTCTGCCCGCTCTGCGCGATCGCGCCGATGACCGGAAGCGCCTTCTGCATCATTTCGGAGGCCGGATCGTAGGTGCTCTGCGGCTCTGCCTGTGCGGACGGCTGACCGCCGAGCAGGTCGGACACGGTTTTCATCGCGTTCTGCAGTGACTCCGGGTCGCTCAGCAGCGAGGAAAGCATATCGTTTTCCATCCAAACGCCTCCTTATTTGCCGAAAATGTGCCGAAGCTGTGCGGCCAGCCGCGCACCCTCGGGTGTCTGCATGAGTTTTTGCGCTGCCTGTGCTGCGCTGCGCATGTCACCTCTTTGCGCGGCTTTTGCGGCCTGTTCCAGCTCAGCGGCATGCTGTGCGGACAGCTGCTCGACCGCACGTCTGCCGTCTGCAGTGCCGAGCGCACCGGAAAGCCGTTCGAGCGCCGCGTCTCCACCGGCCTGTGCCGCAAGTCTGCGGAGCAGTTCGTTCTGATTCATTCGCGTCCCGTCCTCTCTCATAAGAAGTTGTTTCATGACAGTATATGCCGCCGGGAGGAGAAGTGTGTGCACAGGGAAATAAATTGTGGCTGATCGCAAGAAAATTACTTTACATCGCGGGATACTCGGTGTAAAATACAGCTATATGTGCGGCGCAGAGAGAGGGAACAACATGAAAGTGCTGATATTTGCAGATTCCCACGGCTATAACATGGCAATGGCCTTTGCGGTAGACAGGGAAGAACCGGATGCGGTCATTCACTTAGGCGATCACGCCGAGGATGCTCGCGAGATCGAGCGCGTGTTCCCGGCCATGCCGATCTACCGCGTGCGGGGCAACAACGATTTTGACCCCGATGTGCCGCTGAATGCGGTTGTGACACCGGGCGGCGTGCGGATTTATATCACGCACGGCCACCGTGAGCGTGTCGGCATGCTGTCGAGCGGCATTGTGCCGCAGCGGGCTTACGAGGAGCACTGCGCGCTTGCTTTTTTCGGGCATACGCACCGCATGATGCTCGAGCGGGAGAACGGCGTGTGGGTATGCAATCCGGGCAGCATCAGTCTGCCGCGCGGCGGCCCGGCCAGCTACGCTCGGCTGACTGTCGAGAACGGACGGGCTGCGCTGCTCGAGCTGGTCGATGAGGACGGCAGTCTGCTGCGAAAAGAGCGTCTGTAAGAGAAATAGAAAATTAGGAGAACATTATGCTTTTAGCAATCGACGTAGGCAACACCAACATGGTGTTCGGTTTATATGACGGAGACAAGCTGCGCGGCTCGTTCCGCATTTCCACCAATTCTGAGCGCACCTCGGATGAGCTGGGCATGCTGATCGCGCAGTATTACCACTTCCACGAGATCAGCTGCGCGGAAACGACGGCGGTCGTGATCGCGTCGGTCGTGCCGCCGGTGATGTATACGCTGATCAATGCCATCCGCAAGTATCTGTATGTGCAGCCGGTCATCGCGGGCCGCGATGCGGATATCGGCATTGAAAACTGCTATGCCAACCCGCGCGAGGTCGGCGCGGACCGACTGGTCAACGCGGTTTCTGCGGTTCGCAAGTATGGCAAGCCGCTCATCATTGTGGATATCGGCACGGCGACTACCTTTGACGCCATCGACGAGAACGGCGCGTATCAGGGCGGCGCGATTTTCCCGGGTCTGAAGGTGGCGATGGAGGCGCTGTTCCTCAAGGCGTCCAAGCTGCCGCGCGTGGACATTGAGCGGCCGGAGAATGCCATCGGCAAGACCACTGTGCAGTCCATGCAGTCCGGTGCGGTGCGCGGCTATGTCGGCGCGCTGACCGGCATCATCACGGATATCCAGAAGGAACTGGGCGGCAAGGCAAGAGTAGTCGCTACCGGCGGCATGGGCCGCATGATGGCGGAATACTGCGACCTTATCGACGATGTGGACCCGAACCTGACGCTCGAGGGTCTGCGTCTCATCTACGAGAACAACCGCGAAGCGTTTGAAAACCGCAAGCTGGATATGACCAGCAGCGTCATCGAAGTGACCGAGGAAGGTACATGGCAGGAGAACAAGTGAGTTGAACTGCTGCGAAACCGCTTTTTCGACAAATACAAGTGACTTTCTGCCGAAAACAGTAATTCTGCTGAAAAAACGCAGAAAAAGGCTTGAACTTTTTCAAATCACTGCGGTGAAAAGTGCTTTGCAAAACCGATAGAATGTTGTAAAATAGAAGTGGTTTCGTGTATGCGAACACCACTTCTATTTTTGTTTTTTGGGGCACGGTGCGAGCTGCACCGTGGAGAAGGCTGTGGAAGCCGCAACCACCCATTCTGACGAGAATGGGGCGCGAAAGCGAAAGACTTTCGCGTCGGGACATAAAGGAGCGAAGGAAACACACATGGGTATGACAATCGCGCAGAAGATTTTGAAAGCGCACTTGGTAGACGGCGAAATGGTACTGGGTCAGGAGATCGGTCTGAAGATCGACCAGACGCTGACGCAGGATGCCACCGGCACGATGGCTTATCTCCAGTTTGAGGCGATGGGCGTCGATCAGGTCAAGACCGAGCGCTCGGTCGCTTACATTGACCACAATACCCTGCAGTCCGGCTTCGAGAATGCGGACGACCACAAATATATCGGTTCTGTCGCTAAGAAGCACGGTATCTACTATTCGAAGGCAGGCAACGGCATCTGCCATCAGGTACATCTGGAGCGCTTCGGCGCACCGGGCAAGACCCTGATCGGTTCGGACAGCCATACGCCGACCGGCGGCGGCATCGGCATGCTGGCGTTCGGTGCCGGCGGTCTGGACGTTGCAGTCGCAATGGGCGGCGGCGCGTACTACATCCCGATGCCGAAGATGGTCCGCGTCAACCTGACCGGCAAGCTGTCTCCGTGGGTATCTGCGAAGGACGTTATTCTGGACGTACTGCGCCAGATGACCGTCAAGGGCGGCGTCGGCAAGATCGTAGAGTACGCAGGCGAGGGCGTAAAGACCCTGTCCGTACCGGAGCGCGCCACCATCACCAATATGGGCGCTGAGCTGGGTGCTACCACCTCGATCTTCCCGTCCGACGAGGCAACCAAGAAGTTCCTCGAAGCACAGGGCCGCGGCGACGTATGGGTACCGCTGTCCTCCGACCCGGACGCAGAGTATGACGAGGAGTACACCGTAGACCTGTCCGCACTCGAGCCGCTGG
Organism: Butyricicoccus sp. OF10-2; assembly: GCF_003481925.1. Classification (NCBI taxonomy): domain Bacteria; kingdom Bacillati; phylum Bacillota; class Clostridia; order Eubacteriales; family Butyricicoccaceae; genus Butyricicoccus; species Butyricicoccus sp. OF10-2. The sequence continues at coordinate 82,959 of NZ_QUMC01000012.1, forward strand.
CAGCTATGCCGCATATGCCGGATAACGTCAAGAAGGTATCCGAGATTGGCGAGATCAAGGTAAACCAGTGCTGCATCGGTTCGTGCACCAACTCCTCCTACCACGACATGATGAAGGTCGCTTCCATCCTCAAGGGCAAGACCGTAAGCCCGGAGGTTTCGCTGACCATCAGCCCCGGTTCCAAGCAGGTATTCAATATGCTGGCGCAGAACGGTGCTCTGGCGGATATCATTTCGGCCGGTGCGCGTATCCTTGAATGCGCCTGCGGTCCCTGCATCGGCATGGGCCAGTCGCCGGAGTCCGGCGGCGTATCGCTGCGTACCTTCAACCGCAACTTTGAGGGCCGTTCCGGCACCCAGGATGCACAGATCTTCCTCGTATCTCCGGAGGTTGCAGCAGCGTCTGCACTGACCGGTGTGCTGACCGATCCGCGCACCCTCGGTGAGATGCCGGAGATCGAAATGCCCGAGCATTTCACCATCAATGACAACATGATCGTAAAGCCGGCCGAGAATCCGGCTGAGGTTGAGGTCGTTCGCGGCCCGAACATCAAGCCGTTCCCGCTGGGCAAGGCACTCGAGGCATCCTACACCGGCAAGGTCGTTCTCAAGACCGAGGACAACATCACCACCGACCACATCCTGCCGGCCGGCGCAAAGCTGCTGCCGTACCGCTCGAACGTGCCGTACTACTCCAACTACTGCTTTATCAACGTCGATCCGGAGTTCCCGTCCCGCTGCAAGGAGCAGGGCGGCGGCGTAATTGTCGGCGGCGCAAACTACGGTCAGGGCTCGTCCCGTGAGCATGCAGCGCTCGTTCCGCTGTATCTGGGCGTAAAGGCCGTACTGTGCAAGTCCTTCGCACGAATTCACAAGGCAAATCTGGTCAACTCCGGTATCATCCCGCTGACCTTTGCCGATCCGGCGGATTACGATGCAATCAATCTGCTGGATGAAATCTCTCTGCCGAACGTGCTCGAGGAAGTAAAGAACGGCGAGCAGGTCACCGTTGTTTGCGGCGGCAAGACCTTCAAGGCCGACTGTGAGGTTTCCGAGCGCCAGCGTCACGCACTGCTTGCAGGCGGTACGCTGCTGTACGCACGTCAGCAGAGCAAGTAAGTCAAGACGTTATGCCGGCCGGAGAGCCAAGCGGGTTCTCTGGTCGGACTTGACAGGCATATTTTCTTTTGTTAAAATAATATCAATGGTGTAGGAGGACAAAACCATGTCTATCGACCAGTCTGTTCTGGATAAATTTGAGGCAGTTGTAGAGAGCCAGCGCAAGCGTATCATGGATATGAAGGAGCAGGACGATTTTATTGATTACTCCAAGCTGGACAAGCTGATCATCGGCGTGTGCGGCGGCGACGGCATCGGCCCGATGATCACCGGCATGGCCCAGCATGCGCTGGAGGTTCTGCTGGCAGACAAGGTAAAGGCCGGCAAGGTGGAGTTCCGCGTGATCGACGGTCTGACCATCGAGCGCCGTGCTGAACTCGGCTGCGCAATCCCGCCCGACGTTATGGAAGAGCTGAAGAAGTGCCACGTTATCCTGAAGGGCCCCACCACGACCCCGCGCAAGGGCGATCCGTGGCCGAACGTAGAGTCCGCAAACGTTGCAATGCGCAAGGGTCTCGACTTGTTTGCCAACGTGCGCCCGGTAAAGGTGCCGGAGCTGGGTATCGACTGGACGTTCTACCGCGAGAACACCGAGGGCGGCTACGCTGTCGGCTCTCAGGGCGTACAGATTGATGACGATCTGTTCATCGACTTTACCGTAGCTACCTCGCAGGGCTGCGAGCGTATCGCTCGTCTGGCCTTCGACTATGCGCGCAAGACCGGCAAGAACCGCGTTTCCTGCGTCACCAAGGCGAATATTATCAAAACCACCGACGGCAAGTTCCTCGATACCTGCCAGAAGGTAGCCAAGGAGTATCCGGAAGTACAGTTTGACGACTGGTACATCGACATCATGACCGCAAAGCTGCTCGATGACAAGCGCCGCCGCGACTTCAAGGTCGTTGTTCTGCCGAACCTGTACGGCGACATCATCACCGACGAGGCTGCTGAGATTCAGGGCGGTGTCGGCACGGCAGGCTCTGCCAATATCGGCAAGCGCTATGCGATGTTCGAGGCAATTCATGGCTCTGCGCCGCGTATGGTACAGGAAGGCCGCGCAAAGTACGCGGATCCGTCCTCCGTACTGCGTGCAGCTGTTATGCTGCTTGAGCACATCGGTGAAATCGAACTGGCGAAGAAGCTCGACCGCGCACTTGATATCTGCATGGTAGAGGAGCGCAAGGTTGTTGTTACCGGTCGTGATACCGGTGCAACTGCACAGAAATTTACCGATTATGTGCTGGATACCATCGCTAAGTTGTAATTTACACGAGAAATAGAATTTGAGAGAGGGAGAGGGTCTGTGGAACACAAGCAAGAGGTTTCCAAAGCGGTAATTCAGCGATTGCCTCGCTATTATCGGAATATTTGTGAGCTGAAGGCTGAAGGGGAGCAGCGTATCTCCTCCAAAGCACTGGCAGAGCGCATGGGACTGACCGCTTCGCAGATTCGTCAGGACTTTAACTGCTTCGGCGGCTTTGGTCAGCAGGGCTACGGCTATAATATCGACAAACTGCAGGAGGAGCTGGGTGCGATCATGGGTCTGCGGACCGGCCGCACGGCGATTCTGCTGGGTGCCGGCAACCTCGGTCGTGCACTGCTTAATAACTTTAACTTTTCTGCCAGCGGCTTTGAACTGCTGTGTGCGTTTGACGCAAATCCGCAGCTCATCGGTCAGCGCTTTGGCGGCCATGAGGTACGCAGCGCGGATACGCTTGCGGAGTTTATTGAGCGCAACAAGCCGGATGTGGCGGTGCTCACCATTCCGCGCGGAGATGCCCCGCGTATCGCACACGGTCTGGTAGAGCGCGGTATCCGCGGTCTGTGGAATTTCACCGGCGAGGACCTTCATTTGGAGGGACTGGGCGTTCCGGTCGAAAACGTGCATCTGTCGGACAGCCTGATGACACTGTGCCATCTGGTCGGCGCAGCAGACGAGGGAAGAGAGCAGAACCTGTAAAACGAAAGGGAGTATCTTTTGATACTCCCTTTTTTGTGTGAAAAAAGCCGCTATCCAATGGATGAGCGGCTTTGGTATTACATTTTGTCCAGATAATACGGTGTTGTCTGGTACACATAGTAGTTGACCCAGTTGGTGTAAAACAGGTTGGCATGTGCCTTCCAGGTCACCAGTACGTCCTCGTTGGGATCATCGTTGCGGAAGTAATGGCGCGGCACCTCCGGGTTCATGCCTTTGGCCAGATCACGCTCATACTCCTTTTTGAGCGTGTCGGCGTCGTACTCGCCGTGACCCAGCACAAAGATCTGACGGCCGTTCATTGCCTCTACGATGTGCACACCGGCTTCGTGCGACTCCGCGAGAATGGTCAGACGATCATTTTTGCGGATGTCGGCGGCACGCACCTCGGTGTGGCGCGAGTGCGGTGCGCAGAAGATATCATCGAAGCCGCGCAGCAGCGGCTCCTTCGGCAGCAGAACATGGTGCTTGAAAATACCGGACATTTTCTCGGGCAGCATGTACTTCAGAATACCGTAGTGATAATACAGACCGGCCTGCGCACCCCAGCAGATGTGCAGCGTGGAATGAACGTGCGTTTTAGTCCAGTCCATGATCTCGGTCAGTTCCTTCCAGTATTCGACTTCCTCAAACGGCATGGTCTCTACCGGCGCACCGGTGATGATAAAACCGTCATATTTCTGGTCGCGGATATCGTCGAACGTCTTGTAGAAGGTGAGAAGATGATCCTCCGGCGTATTTTTGGAATGGTACGTTTCGGTCTGGATCAGATCGACCTCGATCTGGATCGGCGTGTTGGATAAACAGCGCAGGATCTGGGTTTCGGTAATGATTTTCAATGGCATCAGGTTGAGTAAACCGATGCGAAGAGGACGAATGTCCTGTGTCGCGGCACGGTGTTCGGTCATAACGAAAATGTTTTCGCTCTCCAATACGGCGCGTGCCGGCAGACTGTCGGCTATCTTGATAGGCAAGCCGACACCTCCTTTTTCTCTTCACAAATCTTTATATAATATATTCAGTATAGCAGATTTACGGCGGTATCTCAAGGGTTTGCATAAAATGCAGAAAAATGAAAAATAGTTATTGACAAAACAGGGGGAACGATGGTATCCTAAATAAGCTGTTTTCAAACAGCGGTTCAGCGTACCAAAAAGAATTTGAAAAAAAGTTCTTGACAAACGGTGAAAAGTTTGGTATTCTGAATAAGCTGTTTCGACAGCGGTCAAAATAGAATCGAGTCGATGAACGAAAATTGATTGAAAAATAAATCGAAAAAAGTTCTTGACAAACGCTTCTGGTTTTGATATACTAAATAAGCTGTTGATGAGCGGTTGAGAACAACGAAAAGTTGTGAAAACTCTTTGAAAACAGCAGATTGTACCTTGTAAATTAAACAACGATGTGCTTAAACTTTTGTTCAAAAGAACGAAGGTTGTAGTGCGAACCTGAAATTTCGAGAGTTTTTTAC
>NZ_QUMC01000013.1:0-86455 GCF_003481925.1 Butyricicoccus sp. OF10-2
GCGGGAGAGTGCGGCGCCCGCCGCGGGGCAAAAAGGAAGGGACACCTGCGGTTTCCCTTCCTCTTTGAACTCCTACCTTTCCCTTGTGAGATAGTCTGACGCAAACCAGAGACCGGCGACCGCTCCGAAAAGGGGGAACGGCAGACGGGTTACTCTTTCGTGTCTTTCTCCGCTTTTTCGCGGTTCACAGATAACGTACTGCTACACAGGTCGGAAGGTCTCCGCAGGCGCGGCATGGCAGTGCCGCGCAACCCTTGGGCACGCTGTAACGCCCGGCACCTACGAATTTTTCTGCTTAGTAGAATTTATCTACGCAGATGCTGTCTATTATAACCGGCTCACAAATCGTGCGGCACTGTTATGCCGCACCCTGCACAGAGTAGCCGGTATGTGTAGCAGTACGCTATCTGACACTGCGAATATGTGGACACATGGGCGCGTTAAACGTGCCTGCGGAAGAAAAAATCCTCTGCCGTTCCTTTGCGAGTCTCAGCTCTGCAAATTTCGCCGTGCTATCCCAAAAGGAAACGGGATTCATAAGGGTGGAAACCTTGGTGTCCACCCTTATGCCCTTCGCTGTAGGCACGGCGCCCCTGTCGGGTAGGCAAGATTCTCTTGCTTCGTAAGCAATCATGTTAAAGAAGAAGGTACAAAATGTCCCATCCTTTCGTCGAAACAAAAGAAATGACCGTCGGCTACCGCGGTGTGCCGCTCATCCGCGACATCGCCCTGCGTGTTCACCGCGGTGAGATTTTAACGCTCATCGGTCCGAACGGCTCGGGTAAATCGACCATCCTCAAAAGCCTCATCCGTCAGCTGGCGCTCATCGGCGGTACGGTATATCTGGATGGCAAATCGCTGCAGACCCTGCCCGAGCGTGACCTTGCGCGCACGATGTCCGTGCTGCTCACCGAGCATGTGCGGCCGGAGTTGATGACCTGCTGGGATGTGGCGGCTGCAGGCCGCTATCCGTACACCGGACGGCTTGGTCTGCTCAGCGACGAGGACCGCGCTAAGGTGGACGAGGCGCTGGCGCTTGTCGGCGCGGATGAACTTGCCGACCGCGATTTTTCCTGCATCAGCGATGGACAGCGGCAGCGTGTGCTGCTGGCCCGCGCCATCTGCCAGGAGCCGGAGGTCATTGTGCTCGATGAACCCACCTCCTTCCTCGACATTCGCTACAAGCTGGAACTGCTGACCGTGCTCAAGCAGCTGGTGCGCGAAAAGCAGGTGGCGGTCATTCTCTCGCTGCACGAGATTGATCTGGCGCAGAAGCTGTCCGACCGGCTCATCTGCGTTCACAACGGCAGAATTGAGCGCTGCGGCACGCCGGAGCAGGTATTCACCGGCGACTACATCCGCACCCTGTATGACCTCGAGCGCGGCACCTATAACGAGCAGTTCGGCAGTCTGGAGCTCGAGCGGGTGACAGGCGAGCCGCGTGTGTTCGTTATCGGCGGCGGCGGAAGCGGAACGGCACTGTACCGCAGACTGCAGCGGCGCGGCATTCCGTTCGCGGCAGGCGTTCTGCCGGAGAACGATGTAGAGCTGCCGACGGCTCGTGCTCTGGCGGTCGAGACCGTCACCGAGCGGGCGTATCAGCCGATCGGTGAGGACGCTTACGCGCGTGCGCAGGCGCTTGTACGGCAGTGCGGAAATGCGGTCTGCTGTCTGGATTTGTTCGGTCCGGTCAACGAAAAAACCGCGTGCTGCGCGACTGGGCACAGCAGGAGGGGCTGCTGCGGAGCAAATCGGAATTGGAAAATATTACATGATGATCGCCTGAAATGTTGCTCAAAACGCAATGTTGTGGTAAAATAGCCAATAATGCCAATGGTGACAGGGGAGGTTCCGCCCGGTCACCGGTGAGAGCAACCACTTTGTCACAGGAAAGTGATAACATGGCAAGAAAGCAACAAAAACGACATAACAGAGGCAGCTATCGGCGGAAAACCGCCCATGCACATCGCAGTACGCGGCATATGCAGCCGGTAAGAACGCAGAAAACGGTCAGACGCCGTCTGCCCGAGGCGGAAGTGCGCCGCAGACAGCGGGCACGCCGTCGGCAGTTTGCGCTGCTCGGGCTGGCAGTCCTGCTCATTGTGCTTATTTTCGCCTTTCGGCATTTGATCAGCACACCGCAGCAGAGCGGCGCGGACGGTGATACCGGCAATTCCGGCACGAGCGCGACCGAGGAGGTCAAGCAGGTAGCCAAGGCAGTGAATGTCTATCAGTCGGTTATGTACTATCAGCCGGTGGTGCAGAAATATGCCGAGCAGAACGGCATTCCGGAGTACACGGATGTACTGCTGGCCATCATGCAGGTGGAGAGCGGCGGCAAGCTGACCGACATCATGCAGTCCTCCGGCAGCGCCGGACTGCCGAACGATTCACTCGAGGAGGAGAGCTCGATCCGGCAGGGCTGCACCTATTTTGCACACCTGCTGAGCAAGGGCAAATCGCTGGACTGTGATCTGGACTGCATCATTCAGGCGTATAATTACGGCAGCGGTTTCCTCGATTACGCGGCCAAGTTCAACGGTGTGTACAGCACCGAGCTGGCTGAGAAATTCGCGGAGAAGCAGTCTGGCGGCAATACCATCCAGTATGATAACCCGATGGCAGTTCAGGAAAACGGCGGCTGGCGGTATGCCTACGGCAATATGTTCTATGCCCGTCTGGTGAAGCAGTATTTGATCGAGTGATCGTATTTTACGCTCTGTTTGGACAAAACTACTTGACAAACCGCCTGTAAAAAGCTATACTTATCCCACAGCTTAGAGTATTTAAACCGCAGGAAAAGGAGGAAATCACCGTGCGTGCAGTTCGAATGGAAATGTGCATGATGTGTGGTTCTGCTCGTTTTTCTGCGAAGCAGCCGTAAGGCTGAAACGCATAGGCGGGCCGCTTTTCATGCGGCTGATACAGAAAACGGGCGGAAAGCAGAAACCTGCTTTCCGCTTTTCTTTTGAAAATGTAAGGAGGAATGAATGTGGCACAGGATGTGATCGTCCGGATTCAGGGTCTGAACAAGACCTTTCGCGGCAGAGCCGGAACGGTAGTTGCGCTGAACGGTATCGACCTTGATATCTATCGCGGCGAGATTTTCGGCATTATCGGTCTTTCGGGCGCAGGCAAGTCCACACTGGTACGCTGTATCAACTTTTTGGAGAAGCCCACCGAGGGCACGGTAACGGTGGATGGACAGGAGCTTGGAAAGCTGAGCAAAAAGCAGCTTTTGGAGGCCCGCCGGTCGATGGGTATGATCTTCCAGCAGTTCAACCTGCTGCAGCAGAGAACCGCACTGCAGAATATCTGTTTTCCGCTCGAGATTGCGGGAACGAGCAAAGTCGATGCGGAAAAGCGGGCGCGTGAGCTGCTTGAGATCGTCGGCCTGTCAGACCGTGCGGATAACTATCCGAGCCAGCTGTCCGGCGGTCAGCAGCAGCGTGTGGCGATTGCACGAGCACTTGCGACCAACCCGAAAATCCTGCTGTGCGACGAGGCGACAAGCGCACTCGACCCGACGACAACGCGGTCGATCCTCGCACTGCTTAAGGAGATCAACAAGACGCTCGGCATCACCATCATCGTTATCACGCATGAGATGGCGGTCATCGAGGAAATCTGCCAGAGAGTTGCAATCATTGATTCCAGCCGTATTGCCGAGGTCGGTACGGTGGACGAGGTGTTCACCCGACCGAAATCCGCAATGGCCAAGCAGCTTATCTATCCGGACGGCAAGCGCAATTCTCTTGCGACCGGCAAGCGGTACTGCCGCATTGTATTCGACGGCAATTCGTCGTTCGAGCCGGTAATCTCCAACATGGTGCTCGAGTGCAAGGCGCCGGTAAATATTATGTTCGCGGACACCAAGAACATGGATGGCAAGGCTTACGGTCAGATGATCCTGCAGCTTCCCGAGGACGAACGCGCGGCAAAACGCGCACTGGCGTACCTCGAAACCCAGAACATACACGCAGAGGAGGTAGCCGATTATGCTTCCGTTTAATGTTTGGGCGCAGAGCCTTTGGGAAACCCTGTATATGGTCATTGTTTCGACCGTTATCTCGTATGCGATCGGTCTGCCGCTCGGTCTGACGCTGGTTGTTACCGATAAGGGCGGTATTCGTCCGATGCCGATCGTCAACACGGTTCTGGGCGTGGTTGTCAATATCCTGCGCTCTATCCCGTTCCTGATTCTTGCCGTTATGATTACGCCGATTACGCGCGCGATCGTCGGCAAGGCCATCGGCACCACTGCGATGATCGTTCCGCTGACCTTTGCGGCAGCACCGTATGTAGCCCGCATGGTCGAGTCCTCCATCAAGGAGGTGCCGTTCGGTGTGATCGAAGCCGCACAGTCCATGGGTGCAAGTCCGTGGCAGATCGTGTGGAAGGTGCTCGTGCCGGAGGCAAAGCCGTCCCTGATGGTCGGCGGCGCGATTTCGGTCGTTACCATCCTCGGCTATTCCGCAATGGCAGGCTTTATCGGCGGCGGCGGTCTGGGTACCGTAGCCGTAAACTACGGCTATAACCGCTATAATTTCCCGATCATGTTGGTAGCGGTTATCATTATCGTTATCGTTGTTCAGATTTTTCAGGAGGTCGGCATGCGTCTTGCACACCATCTGGATAAGAGAAACAGATAATCGTTTTTCATTCTCAATTTTATTTTGTTATCATTAAAAATGATATATATCAGAAAAGGAGCGAATTCCCATGAAGAAGACAATCGCAGCAATCCTGGCAGGCGCCCTGTGCCTGACCGCACTGACCGCTTGCGGCGGCAGCAAGACCGACAGCGCTGCAGCTGACAGCAGCAGCGCTGCAGCAGGCGACGACAAGACGATCACCGTTGGCGCTACCCCGACTCCGCACGCTGAAATCCTGAATGCGGCAAAGGATGCACTCAAGGCTGAGGGCTACACCCTGAATGTTGTTGAGTTCACCGACTATGTGCAGCCGAACACCGCACTGGTTGACGGTGATCTGGATGCAAACTACTTCCAGCACACCCCGTACCTGAACAACTTCAACAAGGAGAACGGCACGGATCTGGTTTCTGCATTCGATATGCACTACGAGCCGTTCGGCATTTACGCCGGCAAGACCGCTTCCATCGAGGAGCTGAAGGACGGCGCTTCCATTGCCATTCCGAACGACGGCTCCAACGAGACTCGCGCACTGCTTCTGCTGCAGGATGCCGGTCTGATCAGCTGAAGGACGGCATTGACCCGACCTCTGACGCTACCAAGCTGGATATCACCGAGAACCCGAAGAACCTGGACATCCAGGAGATCGCTGCTGAGCAGCTGCCGCGTTCTCTGGCAGACGTTGACCTTGCTGTTATCAACGGCAACTATGCACTGCAGGCAGACCTGAACGCCGCTGAGGACTCCCTCATCACCGAGAACCCGGACTACGCTAAGGTCTATGTAAACGTAGTTGCTTGCCGTTCCGGTGAGGAGAACAGCGACAAGATTCAGGCACTGAAGAAGGCGCTGCAGAGCGACGACGTTAAGAAGTACGTTGACGAGACCTATAAGGGTGCAGTCGTAACCGTATTCTAACTTCGATCACGACCACGCTCGTGATCGAGGAGGACATGCCGAGCAATAGCTCGGACATGTCTGGGGCGGGATTCTGCGCGCCCGCTTTGCGGGCACACAGAATCCCTTACTTGTATAAAATCTCACGCACATGTCGCGGGATTTTATGAAAAGAGGCGGCATAGACCGCCTTTTTCTATTATATGCGCGCTTACGCGTTGTCCGCTGCGGCGGAGCCAATGGCTCGGATTTCTGGACGAAATCCTGCCATGCGGGTGCGGCTTGCAAGCAAGCCGGAATAAAAAGAAAACCGAGGCGGATGCCTCGGTTTTTGTTTTGCCTGTTTACTGTACATTGAGCGTAAACGCCGGATTTTCGGCGGCCGCGTCCGCCAGCACGCGGAGCACCAGCTCGCCGTAATTGCCGAGATGTACGACCAGCATCTCCGGGTGCCGCAGCGTAAGCCGCGCCGCCGGATAGGCGGTCAGCAGGTCGTACAGTGCGTCCAGATTGCGGCCGTAGTCAGCAGGGAAGCCGCACACCTTGGTCAGCACATCGTGCAGTTGCTCGCGCGTGTACAGCGTTTCCGCATCCAAAAGCAGTTCTTTCATTCTCATTTCCCCCGAAATTTGAATTGTTATTCTGTGATTTCTTCAAATGTTTCATAGTGGTCGGCGGTGTAGTAGATTCGGCCGTCGTCCGCGTAGACCAGCCGTTCCGCGCCGCGCTTGTCGGCTCCGCGGGTGTTGAGGTCGCATTCGTGATAGCTGCCGTCCGGCAGGGTGCCTTCGTAGTTGCCGAACCGGTCGCCGCCGATCGAGCAGCCGGGTGCATACGGCTCGAGCGAGCCGCTCTGCCAGCCGAGTGCCTGCGCCTGCTTTTTCGTGATGTAGTTGGAGGGTAAGTGCCCGTATTCGGTCAGATAGGCGGCAACCTCGTTCTTGCTGTCGTACTGCCCATCTTCGGTGACGGAAACAGCGGAAGCGCTGTCCGAGGTGATGATGGCGGTCGGTCCGTCCGCCCCGCCAATAATGCCGATTTGACCGGCACAGCCGGTCAGTGTGCCGAACGCCAGCAGCAGAGACAGCCATAAAGCGGTTAATTTTTTCATATTCTGTTACTCCTTCGCCGTAGGATAGAACAGCACGAACAGCTCGTGGTACAGATTGCGTCCGTCACCGCTCTTGATGGCGCGCAGCTTGCCATTGACGAACACATAGCCGTCTGTATTTACGCCGATCGAGTTGCCGTTCTGGAAAGTCACGGTCAGGCGGTTGGCAGTCAGCTTGTTCTGGCTGGGCTTGATAAAGTGCGGATAGGCGGTGTAGGTCTGCTCACTGAGAAGCTGTATGATAGCGGTTTTCTGGTTGTCGTCGGTTTGCGGTACCTCCACGTCATTCTCGGTGAGGGTGATGGTGGATTGCGGTCCGGTTTCCGCGATGTCGGAAAAGTCCTGGCTGTAAACGTGGGTATAGATCAAACGTCCGGTGGCGAACAGCAGCAGAAGCAGCAGCGTGCCGCAGATAGCCAACACGAGCGAAACGGTTTTTCGCATGGAAAATTAACTCCTTTGGGTTTTATATAAAACAGATTTTTGATTGTGAACGGTAGGTTTTTTGCCTGAAATCAGGCGGGGAGGTGCGCGCTGTGGAGCGCGGGAGTTCGCCGCGCCCCGCGGCGGGGCAAGAGGGTAGACACCTACGGTTTCTAGCCTCTTAACTCCCGTTTCCCTTTATTTCTTAGTCTGGCGCAGACCAGAGATCGGCGACCGCTTCGATCAGGAGGACGGCAGAGGATTTTTTCTACCGTAGGGGAGCACAGTGTGCTCCCATGTCGAAACCTATACGCAGTGCCGGATACCGTTCTGCTATATATGTGGTTTCACCTCCGCTGGGTGCGGCATAGCAGTACCGCACAACTCTTTAACGTGTTATACCAGACGGCACCTGCGAGGATAAATGCTACTAAATAGATAGATTCGTAGGTGCCGTCCATAATCTCCAGACTAACGAGTTGCGCAACACGAGTATGTTGCGCCTGCGTTGACCCTCCGACCTGTGTAGCAGAACGGTATCTGACCCTGCGAACAGGTTACGAAAAACACGGTAGAAAAAATCCTCTGCCGTTCCCCTTTTCGGAGCAGTCACATGTCGGTAATCTGCGCCAGATTAGGAAGCAAGGGAAAGGTAGGAGTTCAAAGAGGAAGGAAAACCGCAGGTTGTCCTTCCTTTTTGCCCCGCCGCGGGTGCCGCGACGTTCCCGCCGCAGCGGCGGCGAATCCCTCGCTGAACCTCAGCGAAAAACCTCCCGCCCGTTAGGGGCGAACACGCTTACGCAGTTAGCATACCCCGGTCAGCCGGTGCAGAAAAATCCGTGCCGAATTGATAAATCAAACGCATCTAATTAAAGCATATCCTAAAAAAACAGCACTGTCAACGCAATAAAAATTACAAAATGTAAACAATTTGTATATGTCAGCGCACTTTGTGGGAATTTGTGCAATAAGGATTGACAACCATCTTCTACTATTGTAGAATATAAGCAATAAAAGGTGTTTTACATTTGTAGAATAGAAGGAGGGTTAGACTATGCGAAACGACAAGCGATTGCCCGATGCGGAGCTGGAGGTCATGCAGACAATCTGGTCTCTGGGCACACAGGTCACGGCGGCCGAGGTGCAGCAGCACGCGGATAAGGATTGGAAAATGACCAGCGTGCTCACGTTCCTGTCCCGCCTGTGCGACAAGGGATTTCTTTCCTGCACGAAGGAGGGACGGCAAAACCTGTACACGCCGCTCGTCAGCGAGGAGGACTACCGTCAGCGCGAGAGCGTCGGTTTTCTGCGCCGGCTGTGCGGCGGCTCGGTGAAAAATCTGGTCGCGAGTCTGTCGGATGCGGGCGCACTGACCGAGCAGGACATCGACGAGCTGCGCGCGTTCCTCGACAGGCAGGCGCACTAAGGAGGGGATCTTATGCTGCAATTCTCGGAAAAACTGCTCAACAATCTGATGCAGATCGGCCTGACCGTATCGTTGGCGGCGCTCGTGCCGCTCATTCTGCGGCGGCTGATGAAAAAACGCTATCCGGCCCGTATGGTATGTGTGGTGTGGGCGATTCTCGCGCTGCGGCTGCTCGTTCCGGTGCAGCTGACACTGCCGCAGGCGCCGGTGCAGGTCATGCCGCGCACCAACTATGTGGTGCAGAGCAACCAGACGGCGTTCCGGCAGGCCGGACTGCCGGTTGCGCAGAACCCAGCCCGATGGGTGACGGGCACGCAGGCGCAAATGCTCAGCGCGGCAGACACCGGCACGGTCAAGACCGTGGATATTACCGACATTCTGCTGACACTGTGGCTGGCCGGTGTTATTTCCTGTATACTCTGGCAGGGGATTGGCTATTACCGGCTGATACGCAGCCTGAAAGGTAAGTCCCGTTCGGTCGAACGCGCGGATCTGCACACGATTTTGCAGGAGCAGTGCGCCGATCTGGTTATTGACCGGGAAATCCCACTGCGGGTATCTGCGGCGGCGGACTGCCCGATGCTGGCCGGATTTATCCATCCGACGCTGTATTTGCCGGATGAGCGCATTTCCCGGACGGATGCGGCGTTCATTTTCCGCCACGAGCTGACGCATTACAAGCATGGCGATCTGTGGCTCAAGCTGCTGCTTCTGGCGGCACGATGCCTGCACTGGTTCAATCCGCTGGTGCATCTGATCGCGCGATTCGCGCAGGAGGACATTGAGGCGGCGTGCGACGACGCGGTTGTTCGCGGACACGACGGCGCGTACCGCAGAGCCTATGGCGAGACCATCCTGCGGTCGGCTATCGCGCAGGCGCAAAAGAGAAAGGCTTTGGTATCCTGCTTCGGTGATGACAAAAAGACGCTCATGCGCCGGTTTGAGGGACTGTTTGACAAGTCGGTCAAAAAACGCGGTGTCGCGCTCGTTGTGATGATCGCGCTTCTGGTCGGTTCGCTTAGCTGCACGATCGCGGTCGGTGATAACGATAAGGGTCTAACGAAAGAGCTGCGTATACAGCTGGCACAAAAACAGGCGAATGAGGCGGAAAATCTCGGTTATACGGTCAAACTGGACGGGAAAGACACCTATTTGATCACGGATAGAGAGTTCAGCGATAATCCGGGCGAAACTATTCCCGGACGTGTGGTACAAAAGCTGACCTTTGCAAAACAGGATGGAGAGTGGGCCGTATCGAACAGCGAGATTGTGCCGGAAAACGGCCGTGTTACTTCTCTGGATGAATTTAAGCTGTTGTATGAGAATGATCTCGGCTTGCCTGATTTCCTCTCGGACAGCAACCAGTGGAAAATCACAAACGGCTACAATATCAGCGACCCGGTAAATGCAGCAGAAGTGCTGCTCGGTATTTTCCCGGCGGCCAGTCAGGTGGAAGGCAGCAACCAAGATGCCGCACCGTACAACGACATCCGCAAGGTGACATTCACGTTTAAGGATAACAGCAAGGTTGTTGTCACGATGGTCAACCAGTTCGGTCAGGGCTGGCTGCCGCAGGACTGGACGGACGGCAGCGGCGTTCGTTCCCGCACGGCGGCGGATCTCGCGCAGCAGTACGCACGCGCAGTTCTGCACAAGAGCGCACAGTATATCTTCCCGATTTTGACGCCGGACGGTCAGAAAGACCTTATCGCGCAGCAGATGGCTATGACCGGCGGCGAGCAGTGGACGTGGAAATACGGTCCGTCCTCGCCGTCTGCAACGGATTTCGTGCTTGTACCCACCGATGACGAAAATAGCTGCCGCGTTGTATTCCGTCTGTCGGGCAGCGGCGTGAATGATGCGCGCTCGGCTTACACCGTGCAGACCATCCGCGAGAACAAAAACAGCTCGGTGATCGGCAATATCCGCGAACTCAGTACGGACAGCATGACGCAGAGCGAATTGTTCCGGACGTACTATGCGACCGGTCTGTCGTGGCCGACCGTGCCGCAGTACATCGACAGCATGGATACGCAGATGATAAGAGGCTACGCCGATCCGGCACAGGCGGCTATGCAGTATTTCGGCATGGCGCTGCGCGGCGATTCCTATCTGATGCTGGTGAAGGACACCGAGGTCATCCGGCGGGCGACCGGTTCGTTCGGTGAAGGCGACAGCAATACAGAAACTGCCGTTGTACAGCTGACATTTGGCGATTCCAGTGCGCCGGTTAAGGTGCAGCTGGAGAAAACCGCCGCGGGCTACTGGCAGCCGGTCGGCGTGGTGGAGGACATCACCGCCAAGAGCGGGGAACAGGAGCTCGGCATCGGTGCGAACGCAAGAGGTGCGCTGATAACCGGCAAACTGCCTGAGCTGGCAGTCGGTGATACCATCAAATTTACGTTTGCGAACGAGCCGTCCGGCGGCGTACAGCTCACCAATCGGCTGGTCAATTCGGACGGCACCATGCAGGATGCGCTGACAGATGAGCAGACAGTGCTCACCAAAACCGCTGACGGCTGGACGTACACCGTGCCGGAGAGCATGAGCAAGTCGCTTACCTCCACGGCGGTGGAGCCGTATCTGCACGCACTGGTGCTGGAATACACCGATGCCCGTCACATTCAGCACAAGGCGGCGGCGCTGTACGCCATGCAGAACGGGGAGGCGGCCACCGTCGTACACGGTGACGAAACCCTGAACTCGGTGGCATACCGCAATGATGTGCTGGACTATACGCTTGAGCTGCCACTTTCGTTCCATAATACGGTCGGCATCAGCCAGTATGAGGACGGCAGTGTGCATTTCAATATGCTGGATGAGGCAGACAGCAGCTCGGCGCATGACATCTGCATTATGACGCTGAATGTAGACGCAACCGCCGTTTTGCACAGCGAATACGGCGAAAACTGGACGAAAAACTATCCGTCTCCGGTCAAGCAGCTTGCCGAGAAGGACGGTTTGACCTATTATCTGGCGTATGTATCCGATGTGCAGTATGACCCGGCCAATCAGGAGATTGCCGCCAAGTACAAGGAAATGTTCACTGCCGCGCAGAATATCACTGCGGATGATTTTGTACTCGACGACCTGACGGATAAGGACGGTACCGTTCGCCGTGCGCAGCTGCTGACAAGTCTCGGTGCACATTATGCGGTCCTGCATATGGGCGCACAGCATGACCAGCCGTATCAGGTTGCCGTTAATACGGATAATAATTCCTGTGAGGTCTATGTCAGCCGTATCGACTGGACAACCGAAGCACAGTATAAGGTCTATGCCGCTGATAGGGTGACTTTTGAGGATATTACCAATACCGAACCGACAACGGTGGAGCATCTGGCCGATTCTGCAAAGGGATTGACCGCAGAGCAGTTTGATTTGCTGTACGGTACGCTTGATTTGCCGGTCTATACCGATGATGAATTGGCAAATCTGCAAAGAGTATTGCAGAAAGATCAGATACCGGAACAGGGAGCCGCATTTTTCCTTGGTTTAGGTGATATGTACGGCATATTTGACGGTGATTCTGTGAAGATTTACGGCGATAATAACGAATTTGCATCGCTGACATACCGGTTTACCGACCCGAATACCGGTAAAGAAAACGGCAAATACGTCAAGCTGACCATGCACAAGACAACAGCCGACAGCAGCCTGCCCGCACTGTGGATTCCGTATAGCTACGAGTTGTATACAGTCTAATCCGGCGGTGCTGAGCATAATAACCAATAAAACCTCTGGGCGGCGCTGTTACGCCGCCCTTTGCGTTGAGTAGCCGATATGTGCAGCAGTAGGGTAGGCAAGACCCGTTCGCTTCTCAAGCAGCAACCTCCCGTTCAACAAAAATTGAAAACCCATGATTTTGTTCACACAACGAACAAACACCGGCGGTATACTTGCGGTATTATAAGAATGTAAGGTGGAATTATATTGTCTACTATTTTAATCGCAGACGATGAGGCGCGTATCCGTCGTCTGGTCAGCGACTTTCTCAAGCGGGACGGTCATATCATCGTCGAGGCCGCCGATGGCAAGGAAGCGCTGAATATTCTGGAGAACCGCCGTCCGGGACTGGATATGGCCATTCTGGACGTGATGATGCCGGGGATGGACGGCTTTGAAGTCCTGCGGGAGCTGCGCGAGCAGGAGCACGGCGAAACCCACCTGCCGGTTATGCTGCTCACCGCCCGTGCCGAGGACGCGGATCAGGTGCGCGGCCTGGAAGGCGGTGCGGATGATTACGTCACCAAGCCGTTCTCGCCGATCGTGTTGGCGGCCCGCGTGCGCACACTGCTCAAAAGAGAAGGCCGTGCCGGTGCACCGCTCGAACAGCTTGGCAAGCTGTCGGTCAATGAGCTGCGCCGTGAGGTCATGGTGGAGAACAAGCCGATCGACCTGACCCCCAAGGAGTACGAGCTGCTTATCTACTTCAAGAACAATCGTGCGATTGCGCTGTCGCGCGAGAGTATCCTCAATGCAGTCTGGGGTTACGATTACTTCGGCGACCTGCGTACCGTGGATACGCACGTTAAAAAGCTGCGCGCCAAGCTCGGCGAGTGCGGCACCATGATCGAAACCGTGCGCGGCTACGGTTACCGCTTTGAGGTATGAAGCTGAAGCATCGGTCAATCCGGTTTACGTTTTTTGCTGCGATCAGCATTATCGCGTTGGTGTTTATCGGTATTCTTGTGCTGCTCAACGTGTTTTTCTATCAGGATTACTATATGATGACACGCCGGAGCGAGCTGCGTGATGCCTACGGCAGCATCTGTACCAGCTACGCGAGTGATTCCTCGGATGTTGCCGCGCTGCTGGACAGCTATGAGAGCCGCAGTGCCATTCGTCTGGCAGTGGTGACCGATAACGGCGATGTGATTACCTCGTCTGCCATGCAGGAGGGTGACGTAGGGTTTGATTTTGGGCACATGGAGCAGAAGTTCCGCAGCTTTGCGGTGCTGGCGTCCGTGGTCCAGAATCGTGACTGGGTAGATTTGGGTAAAAACGAATACCGCTTTATGACGATCAGTCTGCGCGATAATGACCAGTATTTGTGTCTGATCGGTGTGCTGAATGCGGAACACGGTGAATATCTGATCGCATATATGCCCTATGCGTATATCGAACAGAATTCTTCGCTGAATCTGGTGTTTCTGCTGATTGCCGGCGGCTGTGCGCTGCTGATTTGTCTGGGGTGCGGCTATGTTATCTCGCGTCAGTTTACGCGCCCGCTTATTCAAATGGCGGGACTGGCCGACCGGATGAGTGAGCTGGATTTCTCTATGCAGTACACCGGCAAGGGGGACGGCGATGAGATTGACCAGCTGGGACAGTCGCTCAACCGCCTGTCTGCGTATTTGGAGCAGTCGATCGGTGAGCTGAAGGAGTCCAACGATCAGCTGGCACAGGAGATCGAGGAGAAGGAGCGTATCGACAATATGCGGCAGGAGTTCATCGTGAACGTGTCGCATGAGCTGAAAACGCCGATCGCGCTCATTCAGGGCTATGCTGAGGGCCTGACGGCCGGCGTGGCCGATGACCCTGAGGACCGCAAGTTCTACTGTGACACCATCGCCGATGAGGCCGACCACATGAACAAGCTGGTCATGCAGCTGCTCAGTCTGTCGCGGTTGGAGCTGGGTGCAGAGCAGACGTTCGACGAGGATATTGATCTGCATGCACTTTGTGCGGAAGCGGTGCGCAAAACCGCTGTTTTGTGTGAAAATCGAGGTTTGACCGTGGAATATGAGAACGCGCATATTACGGTCCGCACGGACGGCGATCTGCTCGATCAGGTGCTGATGAATTACCTGTCCAACGCTATCCGCTACACGCCTGAGGGAAAGCATATTGAGATTTCGGCCACAAAAACCGGCAACAGCGTGCGCCTGTCCGTGTTCAATGAAGGCGATGGTCTGCCGGAGGAGGAGCTGCCGAAGATCTGGGAGAAATTCTACCGCACCGACCGCGCCCGTACCCGAGAGGCCGGCGGCACCGGCATCGGTCTGTCGCTTGTCCGCGCCATCGCGGATACCCTGCACGGCGCCTGCGGCGCGGAGAACGTCGAAGGCGGTATCTGCTTCTGGTTTGAGCTGCCGGATCTGCTGCCCGCGGAGGACAGCAAGATAAAAGACTGAATTTGTCGAATAGAAAATTGAAAATTATGCTTGACAACTGTGTTATCCTATGGTATAGTATATAAGCACTCTGAAAGAGAGCTGCGATAAAATCTATATCGCGGGGTAGAGCAGTTGGTAGCTCGTCGGGCTCATAACCCGGAGGCCGCAGGTTCAAGTCCTGTCCCCGCAACCATGTTTAACCGCTGATTTCGTTGAAATCAGCGGTTTTTTTGTATTTTCAGAGGATTTGAAGATGCGCAGATAGGCGCTCCAGCCCCAATTGTACCCCAACGGGGATAAAATGAGAGTGGGATTTGCTGGTTTTCGTTTGTGTGATAGGTATAATGACAATAGAAGTTTTTTTGAATTTATTCCCGCGCGAATAGAATATTGAAGTGCCCCCAAAAAAAGTTAGACAATCCTTCATAGCGTAATATCAACTAATTTCGCAACCTTTTTAAATATTCGGTTGATGTTGACTCCATATAAATTAAAAGGGAGACTACAACACCGCGATGCTGTGCGTCTCCCCCTTATGACTGATTTTATCGTTGTCCGCCAACACTCCAGCCCATACGTCTGGAATCACAATCAGGTTTTATCGTTGCCTGCCAACCCTCCGGTCTATACATCCGGATTCTCTATCGGATTTAAGGTGTCAGCCGCACCAGCAGGATGTCGCCTGCTTTCCTATTTATAGTATATTCGATATATGGTTTTTAATCAACCAGTTTTGAGAATTCTCTTTTGAAATTTCGTTTTATAAAGTGCATAAGCGCAGCGCTATCAGTAGCTTAGCTGAGAAGCGGTAGTGGAGATGTAGTCTGCGACGGATCTTAACTCTAATATTGTATCTTAACTTGAAAAGAGTTATGATGCAATATTAGAGTTAACTGCGCAAGTAGACAGCTCTTTCTTCACACGTTTCGTTGACTTTTCCACTGGAAATGCATATAATGAAAATGGACAGAGGGCGTCATCCCTCTGGTGCGGCTGGCACCTAAAATCTGAAATTGATGCCGGACTTTGGGCCGGAATGTTGGCGGGCAACGGAAAAACCCGATAGCGATGCAGTAGAATGGTCTTTGATCAGATGGAACTGTATGTCGGCGGACGACAGAAAAACCAGTTATGAAGAGAAGACATGCGGCATTGTGAAGTGCCCCCAAAAAGTTAGACAATATTTTGAAGTAAAAATTGTTCAAGCAGCCGAAAGGGCTTGCTGTCTGTGAATTGCAGGCGGCAAGCCCTTTAGCTTTGCCTTGATCCTGCGATTGTTGTAGTAATCCAGATACGCAATGAGCTCCTGCTTGAAGTGTTCCATGGAATGAAATTCCTGTAGATACAACAGCTCGCTTTTAAGTAATCCAAAGAAGTTTTCAATCACAGCATTATCCAGACAGTTTCCCTTGCGGCTCATGCTTTGCCGGATGCCCTTCTCTCGGAGCATGCGATAGTACTGCTTGTGCTGATACGGCCAGCCCTGGTCGGAATGGAGAATGAGGTCTGTACCATACAGATCATCTAAGGTGGCTGCCATTGTTAAAAGTTTAAGCTCATTCAGTTCATTGACAAGCTCGTTCATGAGAGCGGTTCCTGTAAGCACCAGTTATCCACCTCCTTGCGCATCTGATTAACAAGAGCTTTGCTGCGAGATAAAAGGGTGTCTATACTGAAAGCTTCCGGCGGCAAACCAAAGAAACTTGGGCGGACTGTCCAAGTTTTTTAGATAAAAAGGAGAAAAATGGGAAATTTTTTCATAGCCCAAGAAAAGTAACGGGACAAAATTTAGATGAGTTTAAAGTTCCGTGCAAGTGTGATCGGAGCGATTATAAGTATCAACCAGTGACAGCAGAAGGCGAGTTAACGCTGGAAGGCGGTTACGAACAATTTTTGCTGGATATGCAAAATGATCGTCACTGGGCCAAGAGTACATGCATAGCGTATGACAGAGAATTCTGGCGGTCTGTTGCACCGATTTTTCGGGGGATACCGTATGCAGATCTCAATGAAGAACTGGCAGAAAAGCTGTGGATGGAAAGGCGACAGTTTGGTCTGGGTGACAGGATCATTGAGCAAAACGCTGAGAAAATTTTTTCCTGCATTGTTGAGCAAGCATATCAGCATGACCTGTCCCAGATGCGTTTCTGGGGAAATGTTGATGTGGAACTTTGCAAAAATGGTCTTGCGCGCACCGCTGAGGGGCAAAAGTATTTGTTCAATCTTGCACATAAGCTGCTGAAGCGCCCAAAATCGCTTCCCATCAGCGTAGTAATTCGTATTTATGAAGAAATGTTAAGTCGTGCAGATCGCTTTGGTGAGTGCGTTGCACTGCTTGCAATGCTGCTGCTGGGCCTTCGCACCTCAGAGGCCGCTGGCTTGTCATATGGCGATATTCGTCAGATGGATGAGGATCTATATGCGATTGAACGCAGATATGTGGAAAAGCAGAGCTCGCGTGACGTTCAAGTGGGCGGAAAAACATCAAATTCATATCGCTTGCTGCCACTTGTAAAAGAGTTTCGAAATTTTCTTATGGAACGTAAAAAGAAAGCGCTCACATATTACCATGAGCATGGAGGTACATCGGATGCAGAGGTAGATAGATGGCCGCTTGGATGTCAAGGTCAAGCGTACTGGAAACGCTGCACGACGAGAGAAGTGAATCAAATGTTTAAAAATATCTGCTGCGATGCTGGTGTAGAAGAAGGTTTTTTTGAGGAAGCGGATGCACTGTTAACGGTTGATGAAACATATGGGAAAGAGTATGAACAATCTGTCACGGCGTATATTCTGCGTCATCAGGCAGCAACCGAGTATGATACCACGGATGCTTCTCGTGACGAAATTTCGGCACTGATGGGTCATGCACAGGAGAATGATGGAACCGAGGTGTTTGACTTCGCCAATGCAGATGGACAGCGCAGACTGCTTCATGTCATGATGCAGCGGCCGATTTATATGTATATCTGTGGTAAGACCGGGATGGAGCAGGATACTCTGAAAAAGGGTATGTCGAAAGTGTATGACGGTCCGGTTGAACTGACGGTGACGGAGAATGCAGAGTATGAGCTTTATACGGAAACGATAGAGCCAAATGATAGGTTGAGAGTCGAAATCGAGGGCGAGGCAGAGTTATTGACAGAGCAAACAATCCTGCATACATATAGTTCGTTTAAACGGCCGATGGAACTGGGATGTACGTCAGCAATGCGTGAGGAAACACGTCTTGCGGCGGATATGGCTGAGAAGAGCCGGTCTATTTATACATCGGTCGGCCTTTTTGAGAATCCGGAACTTGTGGATAGTATGCCGGAAGTGGAGGATTTAGAGCGCGAGTGGCTGCCGGAGGTCGTGGATGCAGAGGGAAAGCCGTATCCATGCAGCCAACAGGCTGAATCGTCAAAGATGAAGTCAAAGCTGGAGGAGAAAGAGGGTATCTGTGAAGAAGAATTGCTGGCTGTGTTATCCAGCGGCAGACTGGTTAAAGTGCCGGAAAACCGCTGGATTTGTAAATCAGGCGTTTGTTCGATGGGATTGGATAAGAAACTTCAAGTGAAGCGGATAGTGGTTTTCCGACAATCAGCTGATAAAGTTCTGGTCAGTTCGAGTGGTCAGGCATGGTATCTGCCGGCTTCAATAACAGTGGATGACTTCTGCAAAAATGGTAGATGGCAGAAATGTCATGAAGCATTGCTTAAAGATGGTGTGCTGACCGAATGTAATCTTAAGGATACTTCGCTGGTCTGTGCAGCGCAAAGCGGCAGGCAGGTGCGGCTGTCGTTGGATCAAGTGCGTGTTATACCAGACGGTATGCAGATTGTACGTACAGGTGGGGAGAAAATTGTCACAGCGTGTTGCAGCACAGCGGAAGACGAATTGCTGTTTGTCAGCCGTCAAGGAAAGGCATTGCGCGTGTCTGTTCAGGCGATGCATGAGTATAAAAATCTAGGTATCGGATTGGTTTCCGGCATGAAGTTGAAGACAGGAGATTCACTTTGTCAGCTTATGGTCTACCAGCCGGAGCATAAGCTGATTATTGTGACAGAGAAAGGCAGAGGACTTGTACTGTCGCCGGACACAGCGGAAAAGCGTATGATTGAGCCAAAGCTGGGACTGGGTGCAGGTGTACAGCTGATACAGTGGGGGCATGGCGGCGATGTCATAGATGCGTTATATGTGGAAACAGGTGTACTGCTGGTAACTAAGCAGGGTAAGGCGCACTGTCATGACTTGAGTGAAGTAACTCCGCAAAATAGAGATACGACGGGACACTGGTGGGTTACAAATCATGATGTTGTGGGTGCGGTTGAGGTGGGGATTGCTAAGGCAACACCGCACAATTAAAGTCGCGGCTCCTTGCGTAGGTTCCGGTCACGCTGCCGCGCCTCATGCGCAACGTCATTTTACCGGCCTTGACGCAGGACGTGGAGTGTGCCGCCGTCGCAGGCAGAGGCCCCAGTTAATAGCCGAAGTAGTTTTACTGGTTATGCTATTTTCAGTGTGTTATAATAAAATCAAATTATTGCGAAAAACGAGTGTCTGACAATACGAGGAGGGTTAAACCATGCCATTACCGCAAACCACACACAGCACCTATGCCGACTATCTGACATGGGATACCGAGCAGAAGTATGAGTTATTCGACGGCGTGGCAGTCATGCAGGCGCGTCCGAGTATCCAGCACCAGAACATAGAGGGCGCACTTTTGCAGCAGCTCCGCAACTTTCTGGACGGCAAGCCTTGCCGCGTATTTGCAGAGATTGAGGTGCTTCTTCCGAACCATGCCAACCAGAGCGCAGATGATGTGAGTACCGTCTATGTGCCTGATCTGGCGGTAATCTGTGATCCTAACAAATTGCGTGAACAATACTGCTTCGGTGCGCCGACTGTAGTAATGGAAATCCTTTCTCCCTCAACTGCCAAAGCGGATCGACTGGTGAAGCTGAACCGTTATCAGCAGGCGGGCGTACCGGAATACTGGATCGTATCGCCGCAGGAACAGAATGCAACCGTGTTTGTGCTGGAGAACGGCTTGTATCGTACCGTTGCCGTTTATACTAAAGAAGACACCGCCGCAAAGGTGTTTACGCTGATCGGTTGTGAGCTGGATTTGATGCACGTATTTGAGTGATGAAGTAACGAAACGTCACCCTATTTCAGAGGGGATAGCAATTTACGATACCTACATGGGTGCAATCCACTATTCTGTACGGGATAATGGAGTCATTCGTAAACTTGCAGCCTACGTTATTCTCGGCATTAATGCGGAGGGGAAAAAGAAGTTCTGACGATTACGCTTGTTGACAATGAAAGCGCAAAATACTGGCTGGCAGTCTTGAACGAACTGAAGAATCGCGGAGTGAAAGATATCCTGATTGTCTGTGCCGGTAGCCTTACCGGTATGAGAGAAGCGATTTCAGCTGCGTTTCCCAAGACAGAATATCAGCGGTATATTGTCCGTCAGATAAGAAACACCCTGAAATACGTTCCGGATAAGGACAGAAAAGCCTTTTTTGCAGATTTAAAAACCATCTATCAGGCCGTTGATGAGCAGAAGGCTCTGGCTACCTTAGACCGCGTAACTGAAAAATGGACTCCGAAATACCCGAATTACATGAAACGCTGGAAGGGCAACCGAGATGCTATTCTCTAATTTTTAAGTTTTCAACCACTGTCCGAACGGTCATTTATACGACAAATACAATCGAATCGCTGAATTCCACTTACCGGAAGCTGAATCGCCAGAGAAGCGTATTTCCAAGTGATACCGCTCTGTTAAAGGCGCTGTATCTGGATACTTTTGAGGCGGCGAAAAAATGGACTGCTACGATTCATAACTGGGCTCAGGTTTATGGAGAATTGAGCATTATGTATGAAGGACGCTTACCTGAATAATCCAAAAGCGGATCAAGAAGACAGGCGGGGAATCGCCTGCTCTTGACAAGCCCGTAGGTAGCCGTTATATATAAAGCAAGAGCGACAAGCCTGATTCACAAGCTTATCGCCCGTAATTATCATAGAAGAATCTTATTTACAGAGTTTTTTCATACACTCGAATCTCCGTTTCCGGGAACACTGCATGGATGGCTGTATCGAAACCGGTCAAATTGTCTGTACATGCGATAAAAGTATCCTCTACGCCCCGATTCCTCAGGCCATTCAGTACGGTCGCCCAGAACTTTGCGCTCTCATTCTCGCCGACCCACATCCCCAGAACATCTTTGCGGCCATCCAGATCAAGGCCGATGGCAATGTACACTGCTTTTTTACAATCTGACCTTCGATAGTGGATCGCATCCAGAAAAAACTACGGCGTAGATCGATTCCAGAGGCCGCTGCTGCCATTCTTTCGCCACAGGCAGAATCTTATCCGTGATCCGGCTTACCGTACCATTGCGACCTTCTCGGACGGTACCCGCACCCGCGAGATCATCGAGAAAAAACTTGTCGGCGTGCCTGATATTACCGAGCCCATGCCTGAAGGCTTTGGTATGTACGCAAGATAATTACTTCATATCAAGTGGAAAGAGTCGGACAGTTTGCGAAGTAGTCAATAGTTAGTAATGCGCAGTATGTGATAAAGCGCCGTATCGGCGAGATGCAGGATATGCTTATGCATACGGTCACACCGATTGCGGAAATTGCGGATATGCTCGGCTTCAGCAGTATCTATCACTTTAATGCAATGTTCAAGAAATACACCGGCCTTGATAGGATTTGTCACTCCATCAGGGAGTTGATGTATTATCCGAAAAATATCACAAAACGATTAGTTGTGGTTCATGCCAAACGGCTCGCAGGTCAGCAGCTTTTTCTTCCAGAGCGTTTCTGCATCTATGATCTGATGCTCTGAAAGCGATTTTGACAAAATTTGCAGAACAGAAAACTGCAAATCGTGACAGCTGTGGTCCGCAGACTTCAAATGGCTGATCATGCCCTTGTTATTTCCGTGGCCGCCAGTGGATACATAGACGGACCAACGCCCAAGAAGTCCGTCGTAACCATATGTCGATCCGACATATCGGTTCCCTGTCCTGGTATCCACGATCAGATAAACTGCGTTGACAGAAGACATGGCCGCATGCCACAGTTCATAGTCCGTATCATTTTCAATCACTTCTTTCAGATCATCAAAGGACAGAATGAGCTGTTCAAACCCCACAAACGGCTTTTGAGTCTTTGACTCAATCGCTACGATGGGCTTTTCGGTCGTGGCCTTTTGGTGCCACATTCGAGTCGATCCGCCCCAGTCGATGACCAGCTTTCCTTCGTAGTCCTTCAGCAGATCCACCGGTTCCAAATCAAAAAACGCTCTTTCACCACGGTATTTTTTTGCCTCACAGTCGGGCAATCCGGCGGGACATACATCCGGTATATCCGCTACAAAGCCATTGACACGACAGCAGGAATGCAGTCTCGCGTATGTACCGCCGTCGCTGATAAAAGTGATCCAGTAGGAATACCCTTTGCTGAAACCTGTTTTTTGATGCTGTGTGTATTCGTATACCATACCGGCCTTGTAGCATTCTCTGAATCGTTTATCAGACAATGCGTGGCGTATCAGCTTGACCTCTTTCGGGTCAAGTCCTACTTTCTTCAGCACATCGGAAAAGTTCAAAATCGCCATGACTGCCCATCCTTTTTCTCTTTTCGGTTACAGTTTACCATAGTTTTTGCCGCAGTAAAAGCACATTTTCACACGCTTGCAGTATCCCTTCCAGCTCCGGTGTCAGGCGTTTGCGGCACTCCTGTTTCAGATCTTCCTGCACACCATAGAATGCCTCGGCGATGCTGCCGGTGATAGCGGCCAGCGTGTCGCTGTCACCGCCGAGGGACACCGCCGTGCGGAGGGCATCCTCAAAATCCGTGCTTTCCAAAAATGCAGCAATAGCCTGCGGCACAGTCTCCTGACAGCTCTCCACATGATGATAGGTTGGGCGGATTTCGTCGCAGGTGCGGGAGAGGTCATAACTGAACTCGCATTCCACATACGCTTTGATCTCCACCTTGCTGTGGCCGGTGCGGGCAAGAAAAATCGCTGCAGTAACGGCTTGTGCGCCCTTGATTCCCTCCGGATGATCATGCGTTACCTCGGCGGTGAGTTGTGCCAGATGCAGCGCCTCTTTCATACTCTCTGCCAGCCATGCCGCGGGAGAAACCCGCATGGCACTGCCGTTGCCATAGCTGAGGTACGGCTGCGGGTTATCCTCATACAGCCACTGATTGAACCGCACACCGTAGCCCTTGTCGGGATAAGCGTGTCCCAGCCGCTGCATTTCCCGCACCAGCGCCGTTTTGATGGTGATAGCATCCTGTCCGTGAGTATCCAGCAGGGCCTGTGCCACGGCCAGCGTCATTACCGTATCGTCGGTAAATTCGGACCGCTGGCTGAATAACGGAAAGTCCTTGGCCTTGTAGTTGTTGCAGTCAAATTCGTAGGGACTGCCCACAATGTCGCCCAAAATCGCACCGTACATATTCATCATCTCCCGCGTTTCTGCACATCTTCGTCGATGCGGCGCTTCCAGTCGGCGCCGAGAGGTCTTGCGGCGCGAACGCTGCAAACTATTTCGCTGATGACCTCATAGTTCAGTGCTGTACCGGCCTCATCGCACTTGTAGTTCACCGCACAGTCAGCGCCGATGCCAAAGCGTGCCGCTTCCTTCGCTGCGTCGATATTGGCACCCAGAAAGAGAAACTCCCAGCCGTACTTTTCCTTCTGTCGCTCGATCATGCGCCGCACCGTTTCATAGTCATAACGGCGGCTGGCATTTTCGTAACCATCGGTGGTGATAATGAACATCGTCTTTTCCGGTACATCTTCGCGGCGGGCGTACTTGTGGATGTTGCCGATGTGGTGGATGGCCCCGCCCACGGCATCTAGCAGCGCCGTGAAGCCGAGGGTGAAATACTCCTTCTCGGTCATGGGCGGCACATCCTCCAGCGGCAGGCGGTCGTGGATGACCACGCTCTCGTTGTCAAAGAGTACGGTGGAGACCAGCGCCTCGCCCGCTTCCTTTTTCTGCTTGGCAATCATGGAGTTGAATCCACCGATCGTGTCTGTCTCCAGCCCCGACATGGAGCCGCTGCGGTCCAGGATAAAAACCAATTCTGTTGTATGCTTCATAAAAAAACCTCCTGTGATTTGTTATCTCTATGGTAGCAAATCACAGGAGAGCAGTGGTCGCTTTTCAAGCGACATTTTTATGCGCCGAGCAAGCTCTGATCAAAGGCGAACAGAGCTTCGTTGATTTCAAAGACGTTGTAGTTTCCATGCTCCACGAAATACTCCACGATAATGTCAAACTTGTTGGAATGGGAGAGCGCGAACCCCGCCTTCATGAGCATATCCTTCATTTCCGCAAGCGGCAGCTCAAGGGCAATGGCAAATGCAATGACTGTGGGCTTGGAAGGTTTGTAGGATTTGTCCGAACGGATCTTCGAGAAGAGTTTCCGATCAATATTTGCCTTCTTATAGCACTGTGCGTCCGTCATGCCGCGCTCATCAATCTTCCGCAGAAGCATCTCGGAAAAGCTCTCGTCGATCTGTCCCAGTGCATCATCAAGGGTTGCCGCCTTTTTAGGGGCAACTGCCGCAGAGAAGGGAGGTGTGAGCTGTTCGATTGCAATTTCACGAATGGATGCCTCGCAAGGCATCGGCTCTTCCATCCGGAAGGTGTTCATTCTGCGCAGACGCTCGGAACGACTATCGGTATGTTCGTCCACATAGCGGTCATCTATGTACGCTGCAATATCAGCAAACAACTTGCCGCTGATCTGATAGGCTTTACGGTCAAAAATGACAATGTATACTGTCATTTCGTTTTCAAGAAGGAAACTGCTGATGGTGTCAATTGCAACCTTGAGAGCCTGATCCTTCGGATAGCCGAAAATGCCGGAGGAGATCAAGGGGAATGCAACCGATTCGCAGCCGTATTCCTTCGCCAGCATGAGCGAAGTCTGATAGCAGGAGATCAACAGTTCACGTTCACCATGCTGTCCATCGTACCAACGAGGACCGACAGCATGAATGACATATTTGCATGGCAGCTGATAGCCCTTTGTGATTTTCGCGCTCCCGGTTTTGCACCACGGAGCGTTTTACATTCCGCCAGCAGCTCTGGTCCTGCAGCACGATGAATACAGCCGTCCACACCGCCGCCACCGAGCAGCGACTCGTTGGCAGCGTTGACGATGGCGTCAACCTTCATTTTCGTAATGTCGTTTCTCACAACCTGGAGCGGCATAATCTTCACCTCTTGTTTTTCGTTTGAATCTATTGCATCAAACCGGTTTAACAATAGGTATGTTGAATGAGTGCACCTTTCTTGATCGGCTGACATAGATTTCCTTTTACAGCGGTTCGGCTCGCTTGCGGGACAAAACTTCACCAGCTTGTTTGGTAAAATGTGAAATGTTTAAGACAACACCGTACAGAATTTACTCGTACATCGCTCTTACCCAGTTATGCGGTATTGCCATACGCCGCCGGGATTTTGATCTGGATTACTCGAATTATGTGAAAAAGGATTTTCCCGCGTTCAGACGCGAGCGTTCCAGACTCTCCGGGAGATTTGCAGCATATGAGGAATATTCTGGATTTCACGAAAACGAAAAGCGATTGCCTTTTTTTACCGTAATTCCCTTTGAACGCTAATGAGGCGAAAGACAATCCCTTTCGGGAAAGCCTTTCGCCTTATTTTGCGACCGTCTATACGCAACGAGTCTTTTGAACGATATGTAATTGCACTGGGAGTGCAGCGGATAATCACTCACGTTTCTCCGCATTATCGCGCTCCATAGTTTCTTTGATTGCACGTTTGATAAATGCGGTGGTGGATTCGCCTTGGTGGTTAGCGTGCGCCTGAATAACGGCGCGTTCGCCCTTGGGCACGCGGAAACGCACCTCATCTGTCTTTTCTTTCTGCCATTTTGCAGTAGCACGCATTTGCGCCTCGGTAGCCGCCATTTGCTCCCCCCTCGATATTATATCAGAGAATAGATTACACGAATATAGTGAAATTGAAATACAAGTTGCACTTATATTTGTGCATAATGCATGTTATGCAAGTGCTACTTATATGCTATTATATCAATAGTAAGAGAATTTCAAATCAAATACGGCAGTACAAGAGAGCGCCAACTCCCTTGCACCTGCGCAGGTGACGACCCACCTACACAACGGAAATCTCCCCACTATAGTACCAGTATACCCTTTTTTCGACGTTTACGCAAGGGTAAACGCCACGATCAGTGCAGAACTTCCGTCTCTTTGTCATACCGATAAATACTGTGTAGGTTTTAGATCTGCACAGTTTTTTATTTTTGACGGTATTTGCATTTATGAAATGACAAAGGAAGGCGAGATTTAATGAAAAACAAATATTTATTTCGTGTTTTTCCATATCCGGGTATCGAAACAGTATGCTGGGAAAGCTGGGACTTTGAACGTCAGCAGTTGACTCTGCCGGACGGCAGAAAAGTTTGTTTGGACAATATGCAGGCAGCTTTTGTGCGATATTGTTATCGCAAGCAGTGTGAGTATCATCAGCACGCGCCGCACATGGGCGACCGTATTTTTCAGACGTTCAAGGTGAAAACGGTATGACGCTGAACGAATGGACAGGGCAATGGCTCGCAACATATGTCAAGCCCGTGGCGAAATCGAGCGGTTATGAGCATTACTGCGACAATATGTATAAACATATTCTCCCTAAACTGGGTATCTGCCGATGAGCCAGCTGACGACAGCGGTCGTGCAACGGTTTCTGAACGACGAGGCACAGCATGGCAATCTGCGCACCGGCGGTCCGCTGAGCGCGAAAAGTGTCAAAAACCTGCGCGTGGTGCTCGATGTCTGCTGCAAACGTGCGGTCGCAGACGGAGTTCTGACCGCAAATCCGGTCCCGGAAACCGTTTACGCGCACTGCCGGGCGAAAAAGCTGACGATGCTGAGCGACAACGCGCAGACAAAGCTCGAAAAGTGGCTGTTTTCCGACCTGTCGCTTAACAATGCGGGCATCATTCTTGCACTGTACACCGGAATGCGGATCGGCGAGGTCTGCGCAGCGCGGTGGAAGGATTACGACGCGTCGAGCGGCACGCTGCATATCACGCAGACGGTTCGGCGCGTCACGATCGACCCGAGCGCGGAATACGGAAAACGCACAAAACTGGTGTTCAGCACGGCGAAAACCGAGGCTTCGGAGCGTTCACTGTACCTACTGGAAGTGCTGCAAGGCCTGCTGACCGTGCAGTGGGAGCGGTTTCGTTCCCTGTTTGAACGGGCGCCGACAGAGACAATTTACAGCGCAGTGGGCGGCGTGCTCGACCTAGACCATCTGAGCGCTTACTGGCGAGATGTGCTAGTCGGTCTGCACCTGCCGAATGTACGGTTTCACGACATTCGGCACACGTTTGCGATGCGCGCCATTGAGCAGGGCGTGGACGCCGCGACTGTCGCAGGTCTGCTCGGGCACGCCGATGTGACGACTACTACGCATTATTACGTTCACCCGCGCGAAGCGTCCATGCACCGCGAAATGGAAGCAATCGAGCCGGTCGGGAAAATCGGTCACGCATGGCAGAACACGCGCTTGTTTGCGCCGACTCATGCGGAGGAGAAAATCCCGAAAGCGGATTTCTATGAAAAACTTCAAAAGTTTGTGTAAGGTGTGTCAGCAACGCCCCACGAATGCGGAGGATGGGATTTGTGCGATTTGCCGCCACCGAAGCAGAGAACGGTCACTCTATAAAGCGTGCGGAGAAATTTGGACAGCATCACCGGACGGGTTCTGTTGTAAATGCTAGAAGAAAGACAAAGAGAACAAGCGGTACGACTCGGATGCATTGCAGAAAGCGATTAAAAGAACGCAGCTGACGCTGACCATTCTCAAGTATCGTGCGGAGGGCATTTCCTATCAGAATATTGCCAGTCTTGTCGAGCTGCCGGTGGAAACCTGCTATACGATGGCCAAGCGAGCGCTTGAGGAAGGGCAGAAGTAAACGATCGAAAGGGCCTGCTGTCTGTGAATTGAACCGC
Organism: Butyricicoccus sp. OF10-2; assembly: GCF_003481925.1. NCBI lineage: Bacteria > Bacillati > Bacillota > Clostridia > Eubacteriales > Butyricicoccaceae > Butyricicoccus > Butyricicoccus sp. OF10-2. Next base: position 27,677 of record NZ_QUMC01000013.1, read on the forward strand.
TACCCGTCAAGAGGACAGTGAAAAAATATAAAGATTTTCTGGCCGGCAGCCTATAGGTTGCCGGCCGCATTTTATGCAGCGAGCCACAACGAGAAAGCGTTTGTGACTAACAAACAGGACGCTTCGTTCTCTTTTTATAGTGCTTGCATCATTTCAAGTATAATTCCATCTGGATCTTTGAAATAGAAGGCTTTACTTTCTCCAAATCCTTGTGAAGTGAAATTGAAATGTTGAGGTTCAGATAAGCACTCTACATTGTTTTCAATAAAATGCTTATAAGTCAAATCAATATCATCAGTATAAAAACACAGTTCGGAGATAGATGTAGTGAATAAATCTGACTGTATCTTATGAACCGCATTATCTATAAACTGAATAAGTTCAACCGGTGGAGATTCAACATTTTTAGAACCGTTTAGATAAGCAATCCGTGCTTTACAGTTTCGCCTATGAAATAATTTATCAGTTTCCTCACCCGCCATCAATAATTCTCCTTGGAATTCAAGTCCAAGAATATCTCTATAAAAAGCAATCGACCTATCCAAATCTGATATTGTTAATCCAACGTGATATATTCTTCCAACCATTTATTATATATCTCCTTAAAGATTTTCCATACTCCTGTTTTCATTACACAACTGTATTCATAAGGCAATACCGCATAATTTCCGCAAAACGCCGCAGCTTTAATTGTGCGGTGTTGCCATAAACCTTACCGGTACTATATCAAAAGGATTTCGGTATGATTCTGATGCAAAATCGTACGGTATTCTTCAGGCACATCATCCGCAATCAGATATTGAAATGCATCGAGATCGGCAACAGGATACATGGCAATTTGACCAAATTTATGGCAATCTGCCATCAAATACCAGGACCGTGCCATAGACGGCAGATTGCGATAAATATGCGTCGAAACAATAGAATGTACTGTAAGCCCCGCCTGTAAATCAATGCCTGAGATACTCGTAAATGCTTTTGAAACGAAAACATGATTTGTGAAGGTGTTTGGGTTTTCAGGACTTGAAAATAAGGTATGCGCATCTGTGGATGTCACTTCTCCACCGAGCAGATATACGCGGGAATCCGTCTTCAACAGGTCATTTAGCGCGGTAATATTATTCGTTACGATCGACAGGCCATGAAAGCGCTCAAGAAGCTTGGCCAGATAGCAGCAGGTTTGTCCGGATCCCAAAAAAATGCTGTCACCATCCTGTATTTCTTCGCAAGCGCGTTCAGCCAAAGCAATTCGTGTTCGATCGTTTACATTGGATAGCGAAGAAGGCAAAGCGCAGTCCGCCAGCACCGCACCACCGTAAATACGCTTGGCAATCCCCTCGTCCTCTAGCTGCTGCAAATCTTTCCGAATGGTAACACGACTGATGTCGAACTGCTCACTCAAATCGTTGACTAACACTTTTTTATTTGTAAAAAGCATCTTCCTTATTTCTTCAATACGACTTGTCATAGTACATTCCCCTTTCTTCTTTTAAGATAAACGAAATAAAACGAAATGTCAATATGAAATAATCGAAACTGAAAGAAAGCGAAAGTTGAAATAAACGCAGGATGGTGATATGCTAAAATCAACAAGGGAACGAAAGCCCAAAGGAGGAATCCAACATGAAAAATGTGCAGGATCGGCGTATAGAACTGTTATTGTCCGGACGTGCGGGGATCGACCTGAACACCACAAAAGCAGGCTGCACCTTTGCTGATATCCCGGCATTCACAAAATCCGTAGGCGGATCTCCCGCTAATATTGTGCAGGGAGCGGCACGTTTAGGACTAAAAACAGGCTTTCTTGGAAAAGTAGCGCACGATGGTATGGGAGAATATATCCTATCCGCTTTGCAGACACAAAATATCGAAACCAAAGGTATTGTGGTTGATAAAACAGGGGCTCGCAACTGTATTGCAGTAACAGAGATCATCAGCGCCGAAGAGAGTGGCGGCTATGCAACCGGCGGGGATGCATTCCACCATGGAACGTATCTATACCGGCAGGGAACAGCAGATATGCTATATTCCCCCGCAGATGTAAATCGTGATCTGATTGCCGCATCCCAGTCCGTGATGCTTTCTGGCACTGCCTTCTCTCAATCCCCTTCGCGTGAAGCAATGTTTACAATATTGCAGCTGGCACGAGATTTTGGAACGATGACCGTTTTAGATATCGATTACAGACCGTTCGGATGGGTATCAAAGAATGAAACTGCACGTTGCTACCAACAGGTGATCACACAATGCGACATCGTTATTGGCAATCGAGAAGAATTTGATGCTGTTGAATACCTCACCATGCCGGGCAACAAAGACAATACCAAATCAGCACAGGCGCTGTTGAATGCCGGCGTGAAGCTGGTCATTGTAAAGGACGGTGCAAACGGATCCGCAGCATACACGTCTGACGGTAAGGTCTTGCGCTGCGGCAGCATTCCTACCGCAGCAGTAAAGACGTTTGGTTCCGGTGATGCATACGCAGCAGGATTGATGTATGGCATTCTGCGAAAACACAACTTAGCGTATGCAATGCAGCTTGGCACCGCCTGTGCCTCATTGGCGCTGAAAACAATCAGCTGTGGAGATGCAATGCCTAATTTACAAGCCGCAGAGCAGCATCGTGCACAGCACGAAAAGGAGATGATGCCATGAAGTGGGAACAGAATTATGTTGCACAGGCCGCACAGCAAAAGCGAATCATCCCGGGATTTAATATATTTGGATACGAAGATGCGCAGGCTGTGATCCGTGCCGCCGAACGCGCTGTTTGTCCGGTTTTGCTGATGATCAACCGTGATGCACGTACGGCAATGGCGGTGGAGCATTGGTCAGCACTGCTGAACGCTTTAGCCGAATCTTCGAGTGTACCTGTTGGCATTCATCTGGATCACTGTACCGAAACAGATACCCTCATCCGTGCGATCGACAGCGGCTTTACCTCGGTTATGTTTGATGGTTCGCACCTACCGATAACCGAAAATTTGAAGATCACACAAGCTATTGCGCAGTATGCACATAAAAAAAACGTGTTTTTAGAAGCGGAACTGGGAACCGTTCCGTATAGCGATATCGGAGAAACCGAAATAAATCTAACCGATCCGGAAGAAGCGCGGGAAATGCAGGAGCAGACACAGGTCGATTGGCTCGCTGTTTCGGTTGGGAATATTCATCGTTTAGCCACCCGTAAGGTTCCATTCAATTTCCTGTTTTGCAGCAAATTGAACACAAATGCCAACTACCTCTGGTAATTCACGGAGCAAGCGGCATCAAGGAGGGGGAAATTTCACAGCTCAAGCAAACTCGGGTTGGAAAAATGAATTTTGGAACCGTTTTACGAAAGACCTTTGCAGATCACTTGCGTTCCGAAATGAAAGCCCAGCCGGACGAATTCGATCGACTTCGCCTATTCAGTCATCCAATTGCGCAGGTAGAAGAACAGGCGCTTCACATCATCAAAATGCTATGGCAGGAGGAAAATTAACATGAAAATTCATCAGCAGGAGCCTTTTTCGATTGGTTATCACCCAATTACAGAATTAAACGGCAAGTATCGTGAGATGATGATGGATTTTGGTATCCTCAAGATTTCCGCAGATATGGAATTTGAAGATAACCTGCCGCTTGAACGTGTATTTGTCTTGCTTTACGGTGAAATTGAAGTCGAGTTCAATGGAAAAATCGTAAAGGGTACTCGACCCACCTACACCAACGATACGATCTGGAGCGTAAACTTGCCCAAGGATATCCCTGTCAAATTGCGTGGTATTGCAAAAGAGAGCGAGATCGCAGTCATTCGAACTGAAAATGAACGTGATTTCATGCCGGTAATCCGCGCTCAGGATGATATTGTGGAAGAAGTACGTGGCCAAGGTTTCATGAACGAGGCCGGTACTCGTATTGTGCGAACGGCACAGGATGTAAAACTTTCTCCGGAATCCAATATCATGTTTGGGGAAGATATGCACTATCCCGGAAAATGGTCCGGCTTCCCGTCACATTCACACGCACAGCCGGAGATCTACTTTTATAAGTTTTATCCTCAAAACGGTTTTGGCTTGCTGCGGCTGGGAGAGGAAGGCGTTCTGCTGGAACACAACGACACCGTTTTAATTGAACCCAACAAAGTTCATCCACAGGTTGCCGCCCCCGGCTATGCGATGTATTACCTTTGGGTCATTCGGCATCTGGAAGGGAATCCGTATATTAAACCGGATTTTGACCCGCAGCATCTGTGGGTGGAACAACCCGGCGCAAAATACTGGCCTGATTCCTGCGAAGGAAAAGCGTAAAGGAGGACTTACGCATGTTAGGAAAGGCATTACATACGAAATCAATTTGGAAAAGCAATCTAATGACCGACATTCGCCTGGCCAGCGAAGCCGGATTTGGCGCAATGGAAGTGGCTTCAAGCAAAATTTGGGACTACTTATCCTCCGGAAGTCCATTAAGTGATGTGACGGAACGGCTGAAACAATATAACATGCAGATCATCAGCATCAATGATATTGCCAATGTGGAGCGGACAGACGACGATGCGGTGCGGAATACACTGGCAGAAACAGAAAAGCTGTCTGCGGTTGCGCAGCGGTTGGGCTGTGATTGCATCCAACTCGTTCCACTGCTGGCTCTGGAGGGGCGTTCGGAAGATGAAGTAATTGCACTGACCGCAAAAAATATTGCGCGTATCTGTGACATCGGTGCGAAGTACGGCGTGCGCTTCCAGCTGGAGCCTGTTGGGTGGTCACCGATCAACTCGCTTCGCCTGACACAGAAGCTGATCCAAGCAGTAGGACGGGACAACTTCGGCACCGTCATCGACTTTTTCCATCTGTTTGTCGGCGGTGATACTACACCGGATGATGTGCGGCATTTTGATCCTAATCGTATTTATCACATTCACTTCTGTGACTGCAGGCTTCCCAAGGAGGGAGAATCCTTCGATGAGACTATTCTGCGAGGTATGTACGCTGGTGAAGGTGAAGTCCCTCTTGCAGAGTGGGTGCAGGCCGTCAAGGACACCGGCTATGAGGGTTGGTGGAGCTACGAGCTGATCAGTGCCAAGCATTGGCAGTGTGATGTAGCGGAAGTGGCTGCCGAAACCAGCCGATTGCTGGATAAATATGTGCTGAATAGATGAAAGTAACGAACATTCAGTGAGGAGATCATGAAAATGAACACAGTAAAGCTGACAATGGCGCAGGCGTTGGTACGTTTTCTTGACATGCAATATGTCTGCGTTGATGGGAAAGAAGAAAAGTTTGTGCATGGCATCATGGGAATTTTCGGTCATGGCAATGTAGTGGGATTAGGGCAGGCATTAGAGCAGTATGCCGACCAGATGCCCTTCATTCAGGGCAAGAACGAGCAGGAAATTGCCCACGTCTGTGTGGCATTCGCCAAGCAGATGCGCCGCCGCGCGATCTACGCCTGCACTGCGTCCATCGGCCCCGGCTCGCTCAATATGGTTACCGCAGCCGGCACGGCCTCGGTCAACCGTATCCCGGTGCTGCTGCTGCCGTCCGACACCTACGCCGACCGCCAGCCCGACCCGGTGCTCCAGCAGTTCGAGCATGACGAGGACTATTCGATTTCCGTCAACGATTCGTTCAAGGCGGTCAGCCGCTACTGGGATCGTGTACAACGCCCGGAACAACTCATGACAGCCATGCTCAACGCCATGCGTGTTTTGACCGATCCTGCTAAGACCGGTGCGGTCACTGTCTGCCTTCCTCAGGATGTACAGGGAGAAGCCTATGATTACCCTGAAGAATTCTTTAGAAAACGCGTCTGGCATTTGGATCGCCAGCCCGCGAGTGCCGAGGCAGTGGAGCGGGCAGCAGAACTTCTGATGACCAGCAAGAAGCCGGTCATTCTGTCGGGCGGCGGCGTGCGCTACAGCGATGCGGGCGCGGCTGTGCTGGCGTTCGCTGAAGAATTTGGTATTCCGGTTGCCGAGACGCAGGCGGGCAAGGGCGAGGTCAGCTGCGAAAGCGACTGGTATCTCGGCTGCGCTGGTATCTGCGGCACGCTGTCTGCCAACGTGATCACCAAGCAGGCCGATCTGATTCTCGCGGTCGGCACCAAACTCAATGATTTTGTTACCAATTCCAAGAATGGCTTTGCAGCCGATGCACGCTTTGTTTCCATCAACACCAGCCGCATGGACGCGCTCAAGCTGGATGCCGAATCGGTTGTCGCCGATGCGCGTGCAGGCGTGGAGGCGTTGCACACCGCTTTGCAGGCGCGCGGCTGGCACACCGACTGGAGCGATGAGGTAAAGGACGCAAAGCGCTCTTGGCAGACCGAGCTTGCGCGTCTGGCGCAGCTGGAGGCTCCGGAAGCCGCGGCGCTCAACCAGACCCGCGTGCTGATGGAACTGAATGAATTGCTGCGCGAGGACAATATCGTTGCCGCCTCCGGCAGTCTGCCGTCCGATCTGGAACGCGTCTGGACTGCGCGCCGTCCGGGTGCATACCATCTGGAATACGGTTTCTCCTGCATGGGCTATGAGGTCTCCGGCGCTCTGGGCGTCAAGTTGGCCGATCCCGAGCACGAGGTCTATACCTTCGTCGGCGACGGCGGCTTCCTGATGGGTCACTCCGATCTGCTGACCAGCATTCAGGAGGGGCACAAGATCAACGTTCTGCTTTTCAACAACAGCGGCCACCAGTGCATTCACAATCTGGAGCGTTCGCAGGGCATGGGTACCTTCGGCACTGAGTTCCGCTTCCGTGAACAGTCCACCGGCGGACTGACCGGCGGTTACGTCCCGGTGAACTATGCCAAGCTTGCCTCTGCCTATGGCGTAAAGACCTGGCGCGTCACCACGCTCACCGAGCTGCACGCTGCCATCGAGGCCAGCAAGCAGTCCGATGTCTCGACCCTGATCGAGATCATGGTTCTGCCTGGAACGATGACCGAAGGTTATGAGAATTTTTGGCGTGTTGGCACCGCCTCTGTCGCCGAGAAGGAATCCGTGCGCAAGGCTTACGAAAAGCTGAATGATGTTGTCAAGAATCTGCGGAAATATTAAGGAGAATAAATATGAAGGTACAATTTGGCTGCGCGCCGATCAACTGGACGAACGATGACCTGCCCTCTCTGGGCGGCGAACTGACTTATCAGCAGTGCCTGAGCGAAATGGCTCTGGCTGGATACAAGGGTAGCGAGGGTGGCTGCAAATACCCCAAGGATTTTGATGTGCTCAAGAAGGCGCTCGATCTGCGCGGTCTGCAGATCTGCAATATGTGGTTCTCGAGCTTTTTCACCACCTTTGAGAACGAGCGTACCTTTGCAGAGTTTGAAAAGCACATGGACTTTACCTATGGCTTGGGCGCTCGTGTGATCGGCGTCGGTGAATGCGGCGTGACCGTACACGGCCAGGAGGAGACTCCTCTCTTTTCCAACTGCCCGATCCTGACTGAGGAGCAGATGAAGAATCTGGCCGAGGGTCTGAACGAGCTGGGCCGCCGCGCCCAAAAGAAGGGAATGAAGGTCTGCTTCCATCCCCATGTTGGCACAGGCATTCAGTCGCTGGATGAGATCGACCGCTTGATGAAGCTGACCGATCCGGCTCTGGTCGGACTGCTGTTCGACACCGGCCACTCGACGATTGCGGGCGAGGACCCGGTCGAGATCCTGAAGAAGTACATCGGCCGTGTTGCGCACATCCACGTGAAGGATGTCCGCAGCGAGGTGTTTGAGCAGGTCAAGTCGGGTGGCCACAGTTTCCTGTGGGGTGTAAAGAACGGTATGTTCACCGTGCCGGGCGACGGCAACTGCGTGGACTGGATGTCGATCTTTGAGATTCTGAAGACCAGCGATTACGAGGGCTGGATCGTTGTGGAGGCCGAGCAGGATCCCGCTAAGGCTGATCCGCTGGAGTACGCCCAGAAAGCGCGCGCGTTCATGCGCGAGCAGCTCGGCGTATAATTAAGGAGAGACGGTGCAGCATGAAGAAACAACTTTCCGCTAAGCAAGCTGTTGATATGATTCCGGATGGTGCCGTAATCATGTGCGGCGGGTTTCTGGGATGTGGCACGGCACATCGTCTCATGGATGCGCTAGCAGCCAGTCAAAAGAAGGATCTTACTATCATCTGCAACGATGCCGGTCTCTTGGAAGGCCCGAACGGAGAAGCGTATTATGGCGTAGCCAAGCTGATTCACAATCATCAGGTCAGCCGCTTAGTTACTACCCATATTGGACTGAACCCAGAGGCAACAGAGCAGATGAATGCCGGTACCATGCGTATTGATCTGTTGCCGCAAGGCTCTTTGGCGGAGATGATCCGAGCAGGCGGTGCCGGTCTGGGCGGAACCTTAACCAAAACCGGCGTTGGCACGTTGGTTGAGGACGCAAAAGATTATGTGGTCGGGCGGCAGAACATCGACGGTGTTGACTATTTACTGATGCGTCCTCTGAGCGCTGATTTCGCGTTGATTTGTGGTCAGCAGGTAGATGAGGAAGGAAATGTCTGGTATGCCGGCACGGCTCGCAATTTCAATCAGGTTATGGCAACTGCTGCAGATATCGTCATTGCAGAAGCCGAGCAACTGGTATCCGTGGGAGAGATTCGACCTGAAGATGTGCAGACATACGGGATTCTGGTGGATTATATTGTGAATGGGGGGCAAGACGATGAGTGAAGCTCTGAACGCATTTGAAGCACGTTCCGCCAAGGAGATTATTGCACGTCGCACAGCCTTGGAATTGAAAAATGGCATGGTCGTAAACCTTGGCATTGGGCTTCCGACGCTTATTCCGCAGTATTTACCCTCCGATATCCGTGTGACGATCCAATCGGAGAATGGAATTATCGGATTAGACAAGGTGCAGGATGATACGCGGCATCCGCATATTACAGATGCCAGCGGCAAACTGGCTGCGGTAGCATCCGGAGGCGCATTCATCGATTCTGTGACCTCCTTCGGTCTGATTCGGGGCGGACATGTAGATGTCACGATTCTGGGAAGCCTGCAAGTGGATCAGGAGGGATCTCTTGCAAACTGGATGATCCCTGGAAAGAAAACCCCCGGAATGGGCGGCGCAATGGATTTGCTGGCAGGTGTTCGTCAGGTCATTGTTGCGATGGAACACACGGCACGAGGCATTCCTAAAATTCTGAAAAAATGCACGCTTCCGTTAACAGCAGTACATTGTGTCACTAAAATCATCACTGAAATGTGTGTGTTTAATGTTACAGATACAGGTCTTGTATTGACTGAATTAAATCCACAGTATACGATTGACGATGTGCAGGCAGTAACCGAAGCTGAGTTTGCAATTTCAAAAAATTTGACAGAAATGAATATCGTATAAGGAGGATATTGATTATGTTTAACGAGGAATTCCATCTGGAACAGCCCATTCGCTGGGGTATGGTTGGCGGCGGCCGCGGCAGCCAGATCGGTTATATCCACCGCAATTCCGCGCTGCGGGATCGCCTGTTCACGCTGTGCGCGGGTGCGTTCGATGTGAACGAGGAGCGCGGCCGGGAATTCGGCGTCAACTGGGGCGTTGCCCCCGAGCGCTGCTACCCCGATTACAAGACCATGTTTGCCGAGGAAGCTAAGCGCCCGGACGGCATTCAGGCGGTCTCTATCGCGACTCCCAACTTTACGCATTACGAGATCCTGAAAGCCGCGCTCGAAGCCGGTCTGCATGCCATCTGTGAAAAGCCGCTTTGCTTTACAACTGAACAGGCTGAAGAACTGGTTTCTCTTGCAAAAAAGCAAAATCGCATCGTTGGCGTGACCTACGGTTATACTGGTGCTCAGATGGTTCATCAGGCACGCCGCATGATTCAGGAAGGGATGTTAGGCGAAATCCGCATCATCAACATGCAATTTGCGCACGGCTATCATTCCTCCGCTGTGGAAGCGAATGATCCGGGTACAAAGTGGCGCGTCACCCCCGAAAAGGCGGGACCTTCCTACGTATTAGGGGATGTCGGTACACATGCGCTGTTCCTCGCTGAAACCATGGTACCCAACCTCAAAATTGAAAAGCTGATGTGTGCCAGACAGAGCTTTGTCAAGAGCCGTGCCCCTCTGGAGGACAACGCTTTTGTTCTGATCCAATACGATAATGGTGCGGTCGGCAACCTGTGGGCGAGCTGTGTCAACGCTGGTTCTACCCATCAGCAGAAAATCCGAGTAGTCGGTGAAAAGGCATCTATCGAGTGGTGGGATGAACACCCCAATCAGCTTATTTTTGAGGAGCAGGGAAGGCCAGTTCAGATTCTAGATCGTGGTCAGGGATATCTCTATCAGGATGACGAAGCCATCACTTGTGACCGCATGGGAGGTGGACATGCCGAAGGGCTATTTGAGTCTTGGGCGAATCTGTATCGCCGGTTCGCAACTGCAATGGATCGTGTTATCCATGGAGAATCGTCCAATGTAGTCATGGATGATATTTGGTTCCCGAATATCCGCGACGGTGCGGAGGGTGTCCGTTTCATCGAAAACTGTGTGCGTTCGTCGGATCAAGACAGTGTTTGGGTGAACTACACTTGACAAACTATAAAGTATGTGTATTTACACTAACACGGGATATACCATTGAAATACCCCATACAATCAAAGACGGGGAGGTAGACTCGGACGTATTAACGGCATTTGATGTTGGGAAATAACTAAATTTAAGATTTGACAGATGAAAAGGGCGCACAGACCTCAACGGTTTGTGCGCCTGTTTAATTCCTAAGGCAGGCAAGCGGCTGATTCGCTTTTTCCCGTTCGCGGGACAGGAATCGGTGTGATCATTGATCTGTTCGTACTGTGTGCGCGGCGCGGCATGGCGGTCTGGATCATCTTCTCCGGCATTGACGCCATCTGCGAAAAAACCGATAACGAAGAGTTTCTGCGCCGTCTGCGCTACATCAAGGAATGATGTGTGCAGGCGGCGTTTTTATGCGCCGGACAGCGGGAGCAGTTCAAAAAGCTTGAGGACCCGTCCGAGCAGCAGTGCGGAGAGCACCGTGCCGACACCGATGCCGTAAAACGGGCAGTGCTGGAACAGGCACAATCCAGCGCTGATGGCAACCATAGAGAGGTCAAACCCGTTCTTGACGGTGGAAAACCGCAGATGAAACACCTCGGATATCGTGTTCACGATGCCATCGGTCGGGGTAAGCACCATGCGGCTCTTGACGCAGAGGAACACGCCCGCGCCGGTGATGAACATCGTCAGCGCAAAGCAGAGCAGCCGCAGTGGCAGCGGAAACGGTAGCACGGGAATGAGCCAGTCGTACACGTCGGTAAGTATGCCGAACGCAAACGAAAGCGGGATTTCGAGCAGATAAGTAAGTGTGATTTTGCGCGAAAGGATACATTGCAGTACCACAAACAGCAGATAACAGAGAATGGATGCTGTGCCGAGCGAGATATGATAAATCTCTGAAATGGCGTACATCACCGAGCTGAACGCGGCAACGCCGACGTTGTAGCGGATGTTGAGCACCACTGCCGCTGCAATCAGATTCAGACCGAGAATATACCAGGCCGTACGCTTTTTGAGATCAGAGGAAGGTTTCATGCGGTTTCACCTCACTTTTCCATGTTGTCGAGCGCCTGCGAGATCATCGCAAGCAGTTTTTCGCGGTCGTCTGCCGGGATGTGCTCGAGAAGACGGTCACCGAAGTTCGTGCAGTTGCGCTGCATGGTTTCGTAAAGCTCCTCGCCCTCGGCGGTGAGCGCAATCAGCTTGTACCGCGCATCGCGCGGCGAAGGCGTCACGCAGAGCAGACCCTTGTCCGCCATGCGCTGCACGAGTGCGCGCGCAGCTTGGTGGGTCACGCCGAGGCTGCACCGTAGGTCGGAGGCGGAGCTGCCGCTGTGCGCATGAAAGAACAGGAGCGTGTCCGCCTGCTCGGCGGTAAGTCCCATGCTTTTCAGATCCTTGTTGCGGCGCAGTACGATGCGATGCGATAATTGCTGTATTTTTCGTGTGAGAATATACGAAATATCCATGTAATTTCACCTTGTTAAATATAATATACAATACATTGTATATTAGCGCGGATTGGTTCGTATGTCAAGAGCACCAACGCGGAAAACGAAAAAATTCGTGGAAATAGCGCAAACTGTGCTCGCAAATCGCTCTTACCCAGGTATGCGGTATTGCCTTGAGTGTTCAACTTCAGTTTACAATCAACCGAAATTTTTCTTTTCTCAAGTCCTGTTTGGAACTTGACTTTTTATTTGCAGGCTTTGCTCAAAAAAATCGAAACCGCTTTCGTAGAAACGGGAAAGCGGTGACTGTGCATTTAGCATAGCACAGGATACAGAAAAAGACAACCGCGAAACGTATTGACGGGGCGCGACAGAAGATGGTATGATAGAGCCACAACGGAAAGGGGAGAGCAGAGATGGCGGAAATCATTGCATTCGGCGCGTCGCCCGACCTCGACGTGATGGACCGGCAGGCGCTCACGGCGTATCTTGCAGAGATACGCCGCCGCATTGCCGCGCTCGACGAGCGCGAGCCGGAGAACATGAGCTCCGAAGCCTACGACGAGTGGAGCGAGGAGCACGAGCAGCTTGAGGACCTCGCGGACGATATTCTCGACCGGATAGAAGAATAAAGCGAAACCGGAGAGCAGGGAAAAATCCCCCGGCTCTCCGGTTTTTCTGTGCAAGCTTATTTCGCGCCCCGCGCGACGATGCGCGTTCTGTGTTCACGGACAGGTTTCGCCTCGTGGGTATGCACCAGACGGCCCTCCGACCAGACGGCTGTGATATTTGCGGCGTTCATGGTGTAGAGGGCGCGCTCAAGCCGCTCGGGCAGGCTGAGCGCCCACGGGGTCTCGGTGAAGCTGCGGTCATCCACCACGACAGCGTGCAGGCGGTCGCCGGGGGTGAAGCCGCTGCCTGCGCCGAAATAGCGGTGGCCGGAGGTCGTGCCGAGGTAGTACGCCTCGGGCACGGTCAGAAACGCCGGGTGTGCCGGGTCGGTGAAGCTGCGAACCTTGGACGCCTGAATGCTCATCGTGACCATGCGGCTGCCGGCGAGGGACGAGCCTGCGGCAATATCCGTGCCGAGGGTGACGTGAATGCCTTCGTTCAGCATTTCGCGCACAGGCGCGATGCCGCTGCACAGGTTGATGTTGGAGTCCGGGCAGTGTGCCACAACGACGCCTGCCTCGCGGATGGCGGTTCGCTCGCGCTCGTCCGAGTGGATGCAGTGCGCCATGACCGTGTGGCTTTTCCACAGGCCGAACTTGTCGTAGCTCTCCCAATACTGCGCGCAGTCAGGGTGGAGCGAGCGCACCCATGCGATTTCGTCGAGGTTTTCCGACAGGTGCGACTGGACGCAGAGGTTCTGCTCGGTGGCAATTTTGCCGAGCGCGGTCATCAACTCGTCTGTGCAGGCTGGGGTAAAGCGCGGCGTGATGATCGGGCGGACAAAGCGGAAGCGGCGGCAGCCTCAAGCCAGCGGCGCGTTTCGCGGATGGACTCCTCGGTGGTCTCCTCAAGGTTTTCACCGCCGTTGCGGTCCATGTTGACCTTGCCGACAAAGCCGGTCACACCGGCGTTTTCGAGCTCCTCCATCAGAACGAGCGTCGCGTCCGTGTGGAGCGAGGAAAACATGCACACGCGCGTTGTGCCGTTTGCGATGAGGTCGTGCGCCAGACGGCGGTAGATGCGGCGGGCGTAGTCGAGGTCTGCGAACTTCGCCTCGACCGGGAACGTGTAGGTTTTGAGCCAGTCGAGCAGCGGCAGGTCCATGCCCATGCCGACGTTCGGAAACTGGGGCGCGTGCAGGTGCATATCGGCAAACGACTGCATGATGAGCAGACCTGAGCAGTCGTAGACGCGGCCGTCAAAGTCCTGCGGCGCCGCGTGCAGCACCTCGCGGATTGTGCCGTCGTCCTCCAGCAGAAGTGCGCCGTTTTCGATCGTTTCGAGCTTTTCAAGCATGGGCGCGTGAATAATGTTGCCTTTGAGCAGTTTCATTGTGATCGACCTTTCTGTACGATGTTCTGTAAAAATGGACATGAAAAAAGTGCCCGAAAGATGGACCTGTTCCATCATCGGACACTCATAGTAAGATCTTTCGGCGATCTCGTAGAAACTCCCGCGCCATATCAAGCGAGATTATATGAGCTCTTTTTCCGAGCGGTATTATAGCAGAGGAAAGCCGCCGCTGTCAAGAGAAGAATTCTGTAAGACATGGTCAAATGCTATCCTTGGGGTTGAGCCGATGAGAAAAGTGAATGAAAAAGGCTGCGGAAATGTATTGCATCAGGGCAAATACACTATATATTAAGGCAATACAGATTGTCGGAAAAACGAAGTTTTTCGACGGTCTCGGCTGGATGTTTGTCAATACAATGTGGGAAATTGTTCGGAGATACCAGTTGAGAAAGACAGCGAAAATATAAAAACCGCGCGTTGTAAAATGCGCAACTTCATTTTACAACGCGCAAAAAGTTTCCGATAGGTTATTGTGTTTACAAGCCTGTCGGAAGCTTTTTGTTTTTTGAATAATTGCAAGTTTCTATCAATCCAGGGAAAATATTGCTTTCTTTGGATCGGACAGGAAAAGACACAAAATCAACATAGAATTGACATCGAAAAAAAAGCGTGATATACTTCTTTGCGTGGTTAGCATGCGCTAACCACGCAACTGTCCCTGGAGAGGGACAAATTTTCGGATTGGAAGTTAGCTTTGGCTAATTAAGGATCGAAGGAGGAAGAATATGAACAAGAAAAACACTCTTGCGCTGGTGTTGGCCGGTACGATGCTTCTGCCAGCGAACGCTTTTGCAGCAAATCGTTCTGATTTCAGCGATTTGCCGAATGACTGGTCAACAGAACCGTTGATTCGTGCAATCGACAACGGTCTGCTCAGCGGTTCAAACGGCAAAATCAATGGCAAGGGATTGCTTACCCGCGCGCAGCTTGCTGCCATCGTCAATCGTGCCTTTGGCGCAGTGAAGAGTGCTTCCTTGACGAATTTTAATGATGTACTGCCGAGTGAGTGGTACTATAACGATATAGCAAAGTCTGTGCAGATGGGGATTCTGCAGGGTTCTAACGGTATGATGAATCCTAACGATCCTGTTACACGCGAGGAGGCGTTTACTGTACTGGCGCGCGCCTTTGCGTTGACAGACGATTCCTCTGCGGCACTTGAACAATTTACAGATAACGGCAGTGTATCTCCTTGGGCGGCAGACAGCATTGCGGCGCTGGTAGAAGGCGGCTATGTGAACGGCGCAAACGGCCGTCTGACCCCCAAAGCCAACATCACCCGCGCGGAGTTTGCCAAGCTGATCACCGGCATGACCGATACCTTTATCGGAGAAGAGGGTGCATCGAATCGCACGGTAGAGGGCAACTTAATCGTCCGTGCTAGCGGCGCGCTGCTTTCCGGCGTGACGGTCAATGGCGATCTCGTCATTGCGGATGGTGCGGACGGCGTTATGCTGAGCAATGTTACCGTCACCGGCCGCATTGTTATTCGCGGCGGCGCGGGCGGTGTTACTGCATCTGGCACAACGGCTGCAAAGGGAACGATCGTTTCTAATCCATCGGATACGGTGCTGATTCATGCGGTAGATGGCAAGCTCGGCGCAGTTACCGCCTATACCGATCTGACGGTGGACGGCAAGCTGGACAGCGTGACCGCCGCAAGCAAGGTGGCCGTTTCTGTGCAGAAGAATGCCGCTGTCGGCACAATCTATGCCAATGCTGCAGGTGTCAAGGTATCCGGCGAGGGCAAGGTGACCGAAGTCAAAGCGAATGCGAACGACATTTCAGTGACCAACAAGGGAGCAAAGGTGACGGCAGCCAGCGGCGTTTCTGGCGTAAAGGCCGGTGATAAGGTTGTATCCGCAGGCAAGACCGAAACGGTCGGAACGGCTTCGTCCGGCACCGCTGGCGGCGGTGGCGGATCGTCCTCCGGTGGCGGTTCTTCCTCTGGAGGCAGTTCGTCTGCGCAGACCGAATACACTATCACTTTTGATGCCAACGGCGGTGAAAACGCTCCGGCAGCGCTAAAAACGACAAAAGGCGTTCTTTCTGCTTTGCCGACGGCGCAGCCGACGCGCGCGGGTTATCTGTTCGCAGGCTGGACGACCGAAAAGAACAACACCGGTACAAAGGTAACAACCGATACGAAATTCACCGCGAACACCACAGTGTATGCCCTGTGGACTGAAATGAAGCAGGCGGCGACGCCGGTCATCGCGTTTACGGACGGCGAGGGCGCGTCCAAGACCGGTTCTGCGTTTCTGACGACCGACCGCTTTGCGCTGAGCTGTGCGACTGAGGACGCCGTCATTCATTACACCACGGACGGCACCGAGCCGACCGCCGAAAGCGCGGTTTATGCCTCTCCGGTGACGCTGACCACCGAAATGACCCGCATCCGCGCCATTGCGGTCAAGGCGGAGCACAAAAACAGCGCGGAAGCGGATTCCGGCAAAATTACTGTGACGGTGCCGGTGAGCGAGTACGCAATTTCCTTCTCCGCCGGTGAGGGCAGCGGCAGCATGGATCCTGCAGCAGTAAAGGAAAACACAGAATATGAGCTTCCCACCTGCGCATTTTCTGCACCGAAGGGTACAACAGACGGCGAAGAAATATCCAACCATGTATTCCAGGCATGGAGCGTAAAGACCGGCGACGGCGAAGCGCAGGAAAAGCAACCGGGCGATACTATCACCATCACTGCCGATACGACCGTAACGGCCTTGTGGCGGGAAGCCGAAAACGGCGAAATCACCGTTACCGGCTATGAGCCGATCTCGACACTGGAATGCGATTACAGTTCATCTTACCTCTCATCCTATTATTATAACTTACCGACTAAGGTAACCGTCAAGCTGTCCAACGGCAATACGGTTGAGGGCGTTCTGGGTTCTTCATGGAGTGTGAAGGAAGGCAAGATGGGCGCGGGCAATACCGTTACTGTGCGCAATACATTGGACTATTTGAGCGGAGGCAACAAGTACAACAACTGCATTAACCGTTCGCCGCTTGTTGATGGCTACGAAGTCACCATGCAGATCAAGTTCACCGCGCCGGAGAACATGCTCTCCATCGACTGGGATACGGACAAAACCTACAACTGGAATGAAGATGTTACCGTTACGGTTAATAACTTCAAGGGCAGTGCTTCGGATATTAATCTGACAAAGGGGTATGGTTCGGACATGGTGACATTGACCGTCGGCAACGGCCTGACCTATGACGCCGAAGCCAAAACCATCACCATCAACAGCGAAAAGCTGCTGAACGGCACGATTCCGAGCTACGGTCTTTCCGCAAAGCTGTCTCTGGGCAGCAGCCAATTCAACATGAGCATTAACTACAAGACCGACCGCAGCGCAAAGTTTGAGGGCATCGCCTATGGCAGCACGGAATACTCGAGTATCTCCCGTAAGAAGCCGTTTACGACCAATGTGACCTTCGTAAATGTGCCGGCGGAGGATGCGCAGGCAGCCACTTTCGCCTTCGGCAGCGGGGATACCGCGGAGGGCATCACGCTGACGGCGACCGATACGGAAAATGTATACAAGCTGACCGTACCGTTTGACGCGGTGAAGGAGCATCTCTCCAACAGCTATTACGGCGGCGACTATGCAACGCTTGTCATGCGTGTACGAGGTCTGTCCAGCGTCAGCATCCGCCTGTCCTACATGGGCGCGCCTGCGCTGAAATCCAATCAGTCCAGCTACTACGCTTCGGAGAATCCGATGCTGACGCTCAGCAATTTCAGCTTTGATAAGGAGAGCATGAGCACGATTGAGGTAGCGCGCAAGGCCGGCGAAGATAAAACGACGCTCAAGGTCGGTGAGGACTATACTGTGGATACCGAAAACAAGACGATCACGCTGGTAAGCGAAAAGCTCCTCGGTGCGTCCAGCCTTGCGGAAGCAAAAACGGTAACGATTGTGGTTTCTGCCGCAGCAGATGACGAATCTGCGGAGGTCACGCTGTCCTACAAGAAGGATCGTTCGCTGACGGTGGGTAATGTGTCTGACCTGTCTCCGTATGCGGCGGCGCGGGCGCAGCTTAGCGGCTCGGAAGAGGGCTACACCGGTCTGGAAGTGTACTACGGCGAAAACAAGATCGAAAACGCGAAGGTGGTTTCTACCGGCTCGTATGGCGCGTACACCTATTGGGTGGAGATCCCCTACGCGTCCATTAAGGACTATCTGGAAAGCAATACCGTAACGCTGACGGCGAAGGTCGTCGGCGTTACGAATCCGACGACCTTTACCGTCACCTACGGCGCGGTGAACGAAAACGGCCATGACCTGCCGATTCAGACCGATAAGATCGGAGATAATTACGGCAATGCGGTAACGGATATGCAGGACGGTCTGCCCAAAGCATTCTACACCAGCACGATCAGCCTGTTCGTTGCGGATGGTTCTGATCTTACCGCGGACGATTGGAAGAACATGAGTGCGACCATCGCCAAAAAGAGTGAGCCGGATAATAAGGTGATCCTCGGTGTGGATTCCACCACCACAAATTGGAGCACCGGCGGCGTAAAGGCAGTCGTTCTGGAAAGCCTGTACAAGCATCAGAACGAAATGCTAGAGCTGTTTAATTTTAACGATTCGTCCTTCACGAATGAAAAAACAGACTGGCCGGTATTCACTATCACGCTGTACAAGGCGGGCTACAAAACGGCCTCTGTTGATGTGGTGCTGTACAAGTACATTTATTGATCTCATTATGGACTGACAGGAGAAAGCACATATGCAACCAATGAAAACCATACTGCGGCGAGGGCTTTCGCTGCTGCTGGCGGCGGCGGTGCTGCTGCCCGGCGCAATGCCGGCATACGCCTTTGCGGCGGATACGCAGAGCGCCGCGGTGCAGTCGGTGCTGGCTGGCAAACAAGCGCCGTATGACCTGCTGATCTACTTCAAATCGGCAGAGGGCTCCTCCCTCACCCTCAAGCAGAAGGCGGACGCGGCGCAGGCGCAGGCCCGCGCTCTGTTGGAAAATGCGAGCGACGATGTAATCAGCTGGGAATCGTTCTATATCACCAACGTCATCCATGCGCAGATCAGCTCGAAAGAGCTGGTCTATAAGCTGGCGCAGCTGGATGATGTGGACGAGATCACATGGAACGGCACCGTAGAGCGTGTAGAGCCGGTAGAGGATGCCGAAGAGGAGGAGAGCAGCATCAAGCTGTTCTCAAACACCATCTATCAGCCGGATGAGCGCGATATTGAGTGGGGCGTTTTGCAGGTGCATGCCGATAAGGTGTGGGATGAGTTCGGCGTGGACGGCACCGGCGCGACCGTCGGTATCATCGACGGCGGCGCAAATTACAATGTAAACGCGCTGAAAAACGCGTGGAGCGGCAAGTACAAGGACTTTGTGGACGGCTACGACACCCCGCAGCACACCTCGTCGGACGATCATGGCACGCATGTCGCCGGTACGATCGTCGGCCGCGAGGGCGATAACCTCAACCGCATCGGCGTCGCGCCGGGCGCGAAATTCATCAGCGCCCGCGCCATGAGCGAGGACGGCGGCCGGGAATCCGACCTGATCGCTGCGGCAGAATGGATGCTGGAGCAAAAGCCGGATGTTATCAACAACTCCTGGGGCGGCAGCAACGATGACGACCGCTGGTTCGAGGATGTTGTAGACGCCTGGGTCGATGCCGGCATTATCCCGGTGTTTGCCGCCGGCAATACCTCTGGCGAGGTACCCGGCGCGGGTACGATCTCCAACCCGGCAAACTACGCCAATGTACTGGCTGTTGCCGCGACCGACCGCGACAAGGAGATTGGCAATTTCTCCAACAAGGGACCGTCCGCCTTCCCGGAGGCCGGACAGAAGCCGGAAATTTCTGCGCCGGGCGTACAGGTGCGCTCGGTGGATTCAAACGGCAACTATGTCAGCTGGAACGGCACCTCTATGGCGGCGCCGCATGTGACCGGCGTTGTCGCACTCATCCGCGCCGCGGCGAAAAAGCTGGACTGCGAGGATAAGGTGGATACGCTGGAGGAGGTTCGAGCACTGCTGGAGGAAACGGCCGAGCCGCTGACTGACAGCACCTATACAGAATCGCCCAATATCGCCTACGGCTATGGCCTGGTCAACGCCTATGATGCCGTTGCCAAGCTAGCAGGCCGCGATACTGTTACGCTGGAAGGCGAAGTATTGCAGGATGGTGAGGACACCGACACGCCGACCGCCGCATTTGATATGCAGGATGAATACTATTTGGGGCGCGATATTCAGGTGACGGCACGTCTTGCCGATGCGGTATCCATCCGCAGCGCAGAGCTGACCTATACCGTGCCGGGCGCCGAGGCCCAAACGGTGAAAATGAGCCTCGCCTCCGGCGAGCAGAACAACGGCGTATACACCTACACCATCCCTAGCAAGGAGTTGGCAAAGGGCAAACTTTCGCTTGCGGTCAAGACGGTGGACTACGGCATGCACGAAACGACCATTGATAAAACGGTCAGCGTGCTGCCGGGTATGACCCTGCCGTGGACGCAGAATTTTGAAAATGCGGATAACGGTCTGCCCGGCTTCCTCATGGACGGTAGCTGGGGCATCTCCAAGCGCACGAACAAGGGCGAGCCCGAGCTGCCCGGCGACGGCAACACGACCTATATCGGCATCAACCCCGGCAAGGCCTGGTTTGAGCGCCGGGTGGACAGCAATCTGTATCTGCCGCCGATCGACCTCAGTACGGTAAAGGCAGACGAGCATCCGTCGCTGAGCATGGATATGTACACCGGCTTTACCGGCCTGTGTCTGGCGAAAATTCAGGTATCCACCACCGGCGGAGGTGAGGATAGCTGGAAGGATCTTTACGATGTGATTCTCCGCCCGGATATTACCGAGCGGGAATGGACGCACTGCACCTTCTCTCTGGAAAAGTACGCAGGCGCGGAGGCTCCCATCCAGATCCGTGTGTACTTCTTTGGCCACGATTCCGACCCGGACGAGGGCGTCGGCTGGTATCTGGATAACCTTTCGGTCGTGAAGAATGAAACCGTCGCACCGGGACAGGTGCAGGCGCTCGCTGCCAGCGTCAGCGGCAAGGGACTTGCCCTGCACTTTGACGCCAACGAAGAGACCGATATGGCAAAGTATGTTCTGGAGCGCAAGACCGCGGGCGGTGATTTTGAAACGCTGGCCGAGATCGAGCAGGATTACGATGCCTTTCAGTTTATCAACAAGGGCGAGGAGGATAAGCGTCCCCTGTCGCACTATCATGTCAACTACACCGACGCGACCGCGCAAAACGGCGAGACCTATACCTATCGCGTCAAGGCAGTGGACTTTACAGGCAACGAAGGCGAGTATTCGGACGAGCTGACGCTGACCTACAAGGTGCCGGAGCATCTTACAAAGTACGATTTTGAATCGGATAACGGCGGTTTTACCGCCTCTGCTATCACCGGCACAGTGAATGACTGGATTCATGGTACGCCCACTCTACCGGAGGATCTTGCGGATCGTGAACTGCTTGAACGCGATGCATGGGAAGGGCTTTCTAAAAACCTTACTTCTCAATGGGGTGTTACACTGAACAAGCGGCCTTCGAACTGTCAGGATGCCGGTTTGATGCTGCCTGAAACGCAAGTGCAGTCTGGCGATTACCTCTATTTTGATTCGTACTGCGGCTCTAAATCTGCCTCGGACGCTGTAAGCTATACGGTGGAGATCAAACCGGCGGACAGTGACTACTGGCAGCCGCTCGTATCCCGCGAAACGGTGATGGATGATAAGCAGACTTTTACCTGGCATCAGATCGGCGTTTCGCTGGAAGATTACGCCGGCAAAACGGTGAATATTCGTTTCCGCGCCGCAGTAGGAAAAACAGTATACCTTTCTAGTTACAACCTTGGCTGGCATATCGACAATGTTATGATCGGCAGCGAGCAGCAGGAGTATCATTCTGCATCGGAAAGCAGTCAGCTGTCCAGCACAATCAAGGGTAAGGCGCGTCAGGCGCTTGGCTACGGTCTGACAAACGGCTTGACCGGCTATCACGATCAGTCTGGTATCGGCATGGCTGTGGTGACAAGCGGCACCAGTGATGGTACGTCCGGCATTCCATTCCGCGCAAAAGTGACGGTGGAGGGTTCGGAGCGCACCGCGCAGTCCAGCGAGATCGACGGCGGCTATTCTATCACGCAGGCGGCCTCCGGGGACAACAAGTATACGCTGCGCTTTGAGGCCTATGGCTATCAGACGCAGACGCAGGCCGTTTCCGGCAAGGGCAAGATCACGGTTCCGACCGTTTACATGCACCCGGCTGAAAAGGCTGCTGTTTCCGGCAAGGTAACGGACGCAGACGGAAACGCTCTGGATGGAGCACTGGTTCGTCTGGTCGATGACGAAAATGTGCCGATGCTGACGACGGACGCTTCCGGTGCCTATACCGCGGAGGTATACGCCGGCACCTATACCGCCCGCTTCTATAAAAACGGCTATATGGCAGTAGAAAAGCAGATCACGATCGGCGCGGGCAGCAACACCATGGAAACCGTAGCACTCACGCCCATTTCCGGCGTGGAGAGCGAAAAGACCGACTACGGCATCAACGCTTCTGCGGATACCGCGCAGACCATTCAGTTCACCAGCGGCCCGAAGGGCGCAGCGGTACGTTTCCAGACGCCGCACAAGGGCGGCATGCTGCAAAGCGCGGATATTTTCTTCGTGCAGAACCAGTATTACAGCGGTGAGCATGTGCAGGTCGGCGTGCTGACCTATAACGATACCGGCCGACTGATCGAGCTGGCGCCGTTCCACGATTATCAGGTGGAAACGCCCAATGCGTGGAACACCGTCGATCTTTCCGAGTACACGGTAAAGACCGACAAGCCGATCTATGTGGCCGTCACCTACGCGAAAGATAAGACCGATTTTGCTGACTGCATGGGCGTTCTTTATGACACCGGAGCAGTGGAAAAGGCGGTAGAGCGCTCTTTCGTTTACGATGGCGCCTTTACAGCCACTTCGACGATCTCTCCTGCCGGCGGCTATGCTATCCGAGCAAACTGGCTGTATCCGACCGATGCGGAACGCAATCCGGAAACAGATGATCCCAACGGTAGCGGCAGCGGTGAGCAGCCGCCTGTGATTGATGACGAAAATGCTTTTATCTTTGACCCGGAAACGCAGACCATCACCGGCTATCAGGGCAGCAAGGCAGAGGTTGTCATTCCGGCAGCGATTGGCGGCGTAGCCGTCAAGCATATCGGCAAGGCTGCATTTGACGGCACCGGCAAGGACAGCGCGCGCAAACTGACGAGCGTTGTTATTCCGGAGGGCGTGGAGACGATTGACGAGGAGGCCTTCAAGGTCAACGCGCTGCGCAACATAACGTTCCCCTCCACACTCACGACCATCGGCAAGGGCGCATTCAAGTATCAGTACAGCGATTCGGATAAGGGCTTGACGCTGACCATTCCGGAAAGCGTACACGAGATTGCTGAGGAAGCCTTCCAGGCAGTGGGCAGTCCGCTGCGCATCACCATGCCGGGCGTGACCAAGATCGGCAAAAATGCCTTTGATAGCATTCGCGATGTGCAGGTTTATGCGGATAAGTTGACCGAAATTGCCGATGAGGCGTTCGGTGTCCGCAGTTCGTATGATTTTCCGTATGCACAGGTGTTCACCGCGGAGAATACCAAGCTGCAATCGGTCGATCAGCAGTATTTGATCAATCCAGCGACGGTAACATTGACCGAGGTCAATATCCGCGATTCCGAGGATATTCTGGGACGAAATACGCTGTACGCGCCGAATCAAACCCGCATGACGCGCAATCTTCCGGCGTCGGCGTTCTATCAGATCGGCAAGACGGTGACCATTACGCCGCCGGATATTCGAATTGAAGGCGTTTCCTATATCAGCACCGATGCATCGGTAAAGCTCAAGCTGGCACGCAGCAATGCGCTGACCTTCCTGTATGATACGGTGGCACCGCATTTGTGTACCCCTGTGTTGGATACAGATGAAACACTGCGCGGCTTCTCGCTGCCGAATGCAGCCGTTGAGGCAACTGTAAACGGCAAAACCTATACAGCAACGGCTAATGCGGATGGCTATTTCGATCTGCCGATTGACCGGCAGACAGAAAATGCCGTTATCACTCTGAAAATCAACGGCAAGGCAGCTGGTTCACAGACGGTTGTAAAAAATCCGGGCAAGGACTATATTATTGAGGGCACGACCATTCTTCGTTATCTGGGAGAAGGCGGTGCGCTGACACTTCCAGCATCGGGCAGTGAAGGTGCTATCACGGAAATTGCACCGTTTGCTTTTGCGGATGCAAAACTGACCAGTGTAATCCTGCCGGACAGCGTGGAAACTGTCGGCATCGGCGCGTTTATGAACACCGGGCTGCAGTCCTTTGGATGGAACCTGAAGAACATTAACAGCGCCAAGCTGCGTAGTATTGATGAATATGCTTTCCGCGGCAATGCTATCGAAAAGGTAGAACTGCCGGAGCTGACACATCGTGTACGTACCGGCGCATTTGAGAACAACCAAATCACCGAGCTGCAGCTCGGTAAGTACACTGCTCATGTCGGCACCCGAGCTTTCAAAAACAACAAGATCGGTCGCGTTGTTCTGGCGGATACCGCGGAAGAGATCGGCGAAGAAGCATTTATGAACAACCAGATTGTTGAGCTTGTGGTCAAGGATCGTCTGCCAGGCTATGAGGATGGCTTGGAGAAAATTCCTGCAAATGCATTTGCAGGTAATCAAATGCACGAGGTATCTCTGCCGAAAACAGTAACAGCGGTCGATGAGACTGCATTTACCAACAATACGGATGGACGGTTTATCATTGCAACCGATGCGCCGGAAATCGTGCCGACTTCAGGTTATGACGTTCGGCGCAGCGATGGTACACTCCTCAAATGGAAGGATTTCGGAAATAGTGGCGGATCTTCCGGTGGCGGTGGTTCTTCCTCTGGCGGCAGCCCAACACCTGTGAAGCCTGCTGATCCGAACAATGGCAGTAATACCGGCGGTACAACAACTGAAAAATTCAGCGATGTGACTGCAAATGATTGGTTTGCATCTGCCATTTCTTATGTGTCCGGCAAGAAGCTGATGAGCGGCACAGGTAGTGGAAAGTTCTCTCCGAATGCATCCACGACCCGCGGTATGCTGATGACGATCCTTGCTCGCTACGCTGGCGAGGACACCACCGGCGGTTCGACCTGGTACGAGAAGGGCATGAACTGGGCCAAGACCAACGGTGTTTCCGACGGCACGAATCCGAACGTCAATATTACCCGTGAGCAGTTGGTTACCATGCTGTACCGCTACGCTGGCTCTCCGGCAGCTTCCGGTTCGCTGAGCGAGTTCTCTGATGCTGCAAGTGTCAGCACTTACGCGGTGAACGCAATGCAGTGGGCAGTTGCCAACGGCATTGTAAACGGCTCGAACGGCAAACTCAACCCGAAGAGCAATGCAACCCGCGCAGAGGTTGCTGCAATTCTCATGCGCTTCTGCGAGATGGGCAAGTAAGTCGATTAAAACACTGTAGCGAATCGATAGAATCACTCAAGATAATGATCCCCTAATGTAGGCTGAAAGAAGAACTGCATTAGGGGATTGCGACCTTCAATCCGCTCGGCTTCCCAGAGCGCGCCATCTCGGACGGTACCCGCACCCGCGAGATCATCGAGAAAAAACTTGTCGGCGTGCCCGATATCACCGAGCCCATGCCTGAAGGCTTTGGTATGTACGCAAGATAATTACTTCATATCAAGTGGAAAGAGTCGGACAGTTTGCGAAGTAGTCAATAGTTAGTAATGCGCAGTATGTGATGAAGCGCTGTATCGGCGAGATGCAGGATATGCTTATGCATGCGGTCACACTGATTGCGGATATGCTCGGCTTCAGCAGTATCTGTCACTTTAATGCAATGTTCAAGAAATACACCGGCACGCCGCCCGGGAAATTCCGTCAATCCTTCTGGCACAGCATGACGCATACGAAGCATGATGAAAAGCTGTAGAAATCCCTGTGTTCCAAGCATATAGCTCGGCAGCGGTCTCACACGCACAAAAAACCAGCGCCTCACAGAATCGGTGAGGCGCTGGTCTGCATAGAGGGAAAGATATAGGAGAGATTGCAGGTTAAGCGTTGTTCGACTTGCTCTTGGACTCGCGTTCGAGCAGTTCCTTGATGATTTGCGGGTATTCCTTATCCAGCTTATAGAACAGCAGGATGAAGATCATGACTGCGCCGAGGATGGCAATGCCGTAAATGTACAGGTTGGAGATAGTTGCTGCTGCCTTGGAGCCTGCCTCAACTGCCGCGCCGGTGTAGCCGGAAGCGGACATGATGAAGCCGATCAGCGCAGAGCCAATGCCCTGTCCGAACTTCTGACCGGAAGTAACGGCAGACTGAATCGCGCCGGCGGTACGCAGGCCGGTGTACCACTGGCCGTACTCGATGGCATCCGCAATCATGGTGAAGATCAGGCCGAGAATCGGTGTCATGCCGATACCGCGGAGCAGACCGCCGACCGTTACCATCGTGACGCTCAGCGGAGCAATCTTCACTACCAGAGAGCCGGCGATGATAAAGAGTGCACCGATAATGCACCAGTTGCGCTTGGTGGTCAGGTGCATGACCTTGCCAAGCAGCAACGTTGCAAAAATCGAAATACCGTAGCAAGCCGCGTTTACGTTGCCGATGATATTGGAATCCTGAATGATCTGCTTGCAGTAGTACGATGCCATCGTGCCGGAGAAGGTCTGGTACATGGCAAAGAATACGAAGAACAGGAACAGCATGATGAAGTATTTGTTCTTGAACAGCGCCGGAATCGCCTTTTTCAGCGGGATCTTCTCCTCGCCGTACTCATCGAGCACCTGCACGCGCTCACGGACGCACGCGAAGCAGAACAGCATCGCAACCGCTGCCAGAGAAGCGTAAATGGCGGTCAGCACAATCCAGTTGCGCTGGGAATCCATGCCGCCCGGCATAGAATTCAGGATACGGGTGAAGAAATAGGTGACCAGAATGTTGCCGATTGGACTCATCGCCATGCGGACAATATTGATCTTGGCGCGCTCGTCCTGATCGCGCGTCATATAGGTCATTGTGGTCGCAAACGGAAGCTGGAACATGGTATAGACCACGGTCAGCATAAGATTATAGGTGATAAACACGTAGATCGCCTGTGCGAACTGTCCCACATGCTGCGGAACGGTCATCAGCAGCACGGCTGCGATCGCATACGGAATGGACATGCGCAGCATCCAGACGCGGGCGCGTCCGTACTTGGAACGGGTGCGGTCCACGATGAAGCCTGCGGAAATATCCGAGATGCCGTTGAAAATCTGCGAAACCGCGATAATCATACCGATAACGGCCGCCGAAACGTGCGCTACATCGGTGTAGAACATCGTCAGCAGGCTGGTTGCGATGGTGAAAACGATATTGGTTGAAATTTCACCCATGCCGAAGGCGAATTTCTCAAATCCGGACACGCGATCTTTTTTGATCAGCTTGCCGTAGCCGTTCAGATTCATACTCTTTACCTCGTTTCTTTCTCTTTTTCTTTTTTTTGCTGCTTTTTTACTGGCTGATGGTCTGACGCAGCGCGTCGATCGAGGTGTTGACACCTGCATCAACGGTCATGGTCAGGTCCTCCATCTCGAGGGAAACGTCTCCGTCGTAGCCCATCATGTGGCAAACGGAGAAGAATTCCTTCCACCACTGCAAATCCTTGCCGCAGCCGACTGCAACGTAGTTCCAAACGCGGTCAGCGGACTCGGTAACGGGGCGAGGCTCGAGCAGACCGTCGGTGTCAGCCAGACCGCGCTCGATGCGGGCATCCTTGCCGTGAACGTGGAAAATGCAGCCCTTGAGAGCACGAGCAGCCGCGATCGGGTCCGCACCCAGAACCATCATGTGGGACGGGTCAAGGTTGATGCCAAGCATCGGGTCGGTAGCCTCACGCAGCTTGAGCAGGGTAGAAGCCGACCATACCATTGTACCCGGAAATTCTTCGATTGCAATATGTTCAATGCCGCATTTCTTGCAGTGCACAATAAACTCGTTCCAGAACTCAATAGTCACCTTCCACTGGTACTCGTAAGCCGGAGCCATGAAATCCGGCCAAGAAACGGTAGAGGTGATCCAGTTCGGGGTCGTGTCGGTCTCGCTGCCTGCCGGCAGACCTGCCATCGCTACGATCTTCTTAACGCCTAGCAGACCGGCCAGCGTTGCGCAGTCGTACATGGACTTCTTGTATTCCTCGCCGGTCTTGGACGGCCAAAGCGGGTTGCACGAGGTGTTCAGTGCAGAAATGCGCATGCCGCGCTTCTCGAGTTCGCCCATGAACTCCTTGCGCTTGCCCTCGTCCGCGAGCAGCTCGGCGGTGTTGCAGTGCTTGCGCGCACCCCAGCCGCCGGCGGTCATCTCGACCGCGTCGATACCGAGGGACTTTACCTTGTCAAGCATGTCCGTGTAGGACAGATCAGCGAATACGTCAGTGCAAATTGCGAGTTTCATCTATAAAACCTCCGTTGTTTTGAATGATTGAGGCAGGTGCTGGGTATCAGGCGCCTGCCTCGGAGAAGAAATGAGGGATATTGGAGAGATTCAGCGTTACTTCTTATAGAAATCCGGCATTTCGTCGTACTCGACCGGAACGATGGTCTGCGTCTCGCGTGCCTTGGAAGCGGCAGCCGCTGCAACCTGACAGCAGTAGCCATCCCAAGCGGTCGGGCCGTCAACATAGCCTGCCTTGGAAGCGTTGATCCAGGTCTGAATCTCCGCGTTGTATGCATCTGCAAAGCGCTGGAAGCAGTCGGTGTACATTGCCTGACCGGTGGTTGCGTTCGCGTTGACCGAGATGTAATTCGGCTTGGGCATATTCAGTACCGCGCCGTCACATACGATTTCGCACTTGATGTCGTAGTCGTTCTTGTTGTTTACGAAGGATTCAACGTCGATGCGTACGCCGGACTTGGTGGTCAGAATCATAATCTGCGGATCGTGCAGATCCTTCGGACCGTTGTTGGTGGACTTGCCGTAACGAACCTCAGCGGTTGCGTAGTCCTCGCCAAGCAGCCAGCGCAGAACGTCAATTTCGTGAACCATGGAGTTCTCAACCGCCATGGAGTTGTCCCAGTCAGCCGGAACGGACGGGTTGCGGTGTGCACAGTGCAGCAGGAGCGCTTCGCCGTACTTGCCGCTGTCAACCGCTGCCTTGAGCTGCTTGTAGCCTTCATCATAACGGCGCATGAAGCCAACCTGAACCAGCTTCTTGCCAGCCTTCATCTCAGCCTCTACGATGCGCTTGCAGGCATCAGCCTTGGGAGCCAGCGGCTTTTCGCAGAACACATACTTGCCGGCTGCGATGGAAGCCAGAACGTATTCTTCGTGATACGGATCAGCGGTGGTACACATGACAGCGTCAATCTCAGGATCGTTGATCATGTCGATCGGGTTCTCGAAGCCCTTAATGCCGTACTTCTCTGCAACCGACAGACCGAATGCGCCTACCGGATCCGCGCAGGCTACAACCTTGCCGCCCTGCAGGGTGTTGTTGATGCGTTCAATGTGGGTGCGGCCGATACCGCCGGTGCCTACAAGACCAATTCTCAGTTCGCTCATTTTTATACCTTCCTTTTGTACTTTTCAAGTTACGATACCGGTATCGTAACTTTCTAAAAAATTTCCCGCCAGAGGCGGTTTTCTTGCGTTAGATGAATATAATGTTTCTACGATACCGGAATCGCTGTTTACGATACCGGTATCTCTTGTTTGCAAAATGATTATATCATTGTAAATCTGAATTTGTAAACAGGAATACCGCACATACTTTTTACAAATTTTTTATGCACCCTTCACAAAACAGGGCAGACGAAAAAAGCGGACACTACGAGAAGTGTCCGCTGGGGCTGCCGAAAAATTTACGCATTTTCCGCAATGATGATTTCGTTTTTGGTGTAGACCGTGCTGCATTCGGGCGTGCGGTCATAGATGATATATTCAAATAGGAAGCGCATGGCAAGCCGTCCCTGCTCCTGCAAATCACCGCTGATGGTGCAGGCGATTTTGCCCTGACGGAGCAGTTCTATAATTTCGGGATAGCGCTCAAAACACACGATGGACGGCTGAACTGGCAGCGCTGCATCTCGCACCGCACGGCATACATCAATCACACAGCCGCAGGTGATGAACAGCGCGTTTAGGTTGGCATGGCGCCTGAGCATGGCCTGTGTCTGCGCATACGCGACATCGGGCGATTCCTGCGTATCAATGGTATCTGCGATTGTCAGTTCCGGATAATTGGAAATATAGTCGGCAAATGCCTGTTCACGCAGTTCGACCGAGTGCAGCCTGTTGCGGCTGGTGACAACGCCGACCTTGCCGCTGTCGGTCAGCAGGTGCAGCATACGCGCCGCGACCTGACCGGCCTGCTGCATATCCTGTCCGACAAAGCACAGGCAGGGTGCGTTTCCCAAATCGGAATGAACCACGACCACCGGAATCTGCGCATCGTGCAGGGAATTCAGTTCGGACAGAACGGCTTCGCTTTCCATCGGGCTGACTACTACGCCGGCGACACCGGCCGCACGGAATTCCCTTAAACACTGCGCTTGCTCATCTGCATTAGGGTAGTCGATTTCGCGGTAGTCAATCTCAATATTGAAGCTGTTGAAGTCCTGCCGCACGATTTCAATACCGCGCCGCAGATCGGGTGTTGCATTGACGCGCGGCAGTGCAACGCCGATTGTCATTTTCTTTTTCTGATAATTGAGCGCTTTCGCCAGCGGATTGGATTCGTAGCCGTATTCCTTGAGCAGCGCGCGAATCTGCTGGCGTTTGGCGTCACTGACGCCCGGACGGTTGTGGATCACCTTATCCACGGTTGATTTATGCACACCCGCCATATCCGCAATCTGTTTAAGCGTAATTCCCATAACGATAATTCCTCGATGTGACAAATTTTATGATACGATACCGGTATCCATTTCTATTATCCATGCTTTTTAATGGTTTTGCAAGAGAAATTTGCGCGATAACGTAAACAGAACGTCGCCCGAAGGCTTGTTCAGCCAATCAAGCGGCGTTTCCGCAGTTTGTTTTCACAACAGGGGAAAGAGAGAAGGAACGAGAGCAAAACATTGGAGCGTATCAGCTATTTGAGGAAAGAGAGGTTCTGAGCGGGCGGCGGACGCGAGAGAACCTGTTTTTTGCTGCTCAAACGCGGTTTTCGCGCAGCAGACGGGCGGTTTTGCCCAGTGCTTCCATCGTATCCATGGTGTAGTCCTCGTGCTCGATGGAGAGTACGCCGTCGTAACCCATCATCTTGAGTGTGACGAGAAATTCGCGCCACCAGCGTTCATCGTGGCCGTAGCCGGGGATTACGAAATTCCACGAGCGCTTGGCAAATTCGAGCACGCCCTTGCCGTCGAGCAGGGTATTGACCGCCGCCGGCTTTTCTACGCGCACATCCTTGACATGAACATGGTAAATCGCGTCACCGAGCGCACGCGCGACCGCGACCGGGTCCGCGCCCATCCAGAACAGGTGAGAGGGATCGAGGTTGAAGCCGATGGTCTTGTCGCCGCCACATGCGTCGCGCAGTTTCTCAAAGTTCTCCACATCGTGCACGAGCTGACAACCGTGCGGCTCAAGCGCCAGCTTGGTCACGCCGTGCGCCTTTGCGACTTCTTTCAGCTCCTTCCAGTACGGAATGGCGACGGTGCTCCACTGATAATCCAGAATTTCCTGCGTTTCCGGCGGCCACGAGGTCACGACCCAGTTCGGGTATCTGTCCTCCGGACCGCCGCCCGGCAGACCGGACATCATGACAACTTTATCGAGGTC
The DNA here is from genome assembly GCF_003481925.1 of Butyricicoccus sp. OF10-2. Lineage (NCBI taxonomy): Bacteria > Bacillati > Bacillota > Clostridia > Eubacteriales > Butyricicoccaceae > Butyricicoccus > Butyricicoccus sp. OF10-2. The sequence goes on from NZ_QUMC01000013.1 coordinate 59,508, forward strand.
GAAATATTCGGACAGCTTGAAGCACTTGTGCGTCACCTCGTCTTCGCGCTTTCCCCAGTCGCCCGGGGCGAGCGGATTGCCCGAGCAGTTGAACGCCGAAATGCTCAGGCCGTGGTCCTTCAGCTTGCCCTTCATTTCATCGCGCTTGGCTTCGCTCTCCAACAGACCGTCCAGATCAACATGCGGCGCACTTGACCAGTTGCCCACGCCGAGCTCGACCTGTTCGATGCCGAGTTTTACGCACGAGTCGAGCAGCTCGTCGAACGACTGACCGCCGAGGCAGTCGGATACCAGACCGATTTTCATGGCAGGGACCTCCTTACTTGACCGTTACCCACTGACGGGTCTCGGCAGACTCCAGAACTGCGTCAATGACCTGCATGACCTTCATGCCGAAGCGGAAGTCGATCTCGTACGGCTTATGCTCCGCAACACACTGGAGGGTATGGTAGACCTCGATGGTTTTCTGGTCTGCGTAGCCGAGACAGATGCCGGCGCCGCCGTAGAACTTGTCATACTCGCCGTGACCCGGTGCGATAAGTACGGTCTTGAAGCCGCGCTCGGTCTTGGGATCATCGTGACGATAGATCTGCACCTGATTCTGATTTTCCTGATTGTATACGATACAGCCGTTCGTCATCTGGATCTCATAGCCGAGCGACATCTTGCGGCCCGCAGCCAGACGGTTGGAGAAGATCGTGCCGCACGCGCCGTTCGCAAAGTTGAACATGAACTGTACAACGTCGTCGTTTTCGACCGGCAGCATGCGGGAGGAGTCCTTCGGGTCGGGGCGCTCGGGCACAATGATCTTTGTCATGCCGCAGACCTCGGCAATATCGCCGATGAGGTACTGCGACAGGGAAAGCGTGTGGCTTGCCAGATCACCCAGCGCACCGGACGCGGACGCGGACTTGAACATGCGCCACTCGTGCTTCTGATCCGGATCGTTGTAGTAGTCCTGATCGTACATGCCGCGGAAGTTGACGACCTCGCCAAGCTCGCCAGACGCGATCAGCTCCTTGACATACTGCTGGATTGGGTTGCGGACGTAATTGAAGCCGACAGAAGTCACAATGCCGGCGTCCTCGACTACCTTGGTCGCATTAACCGCCTCCTGCGCGGTCATGGACAGCGGTTTTTCGCAGTAGACGTTCTTGCCGTGCTTTGCTGCCTCGACCGCAATCGGGCAGTGCGAAGCGTTCGGCGTGGTGATGTCCACCAGTTCAACTTCGGGGTCCGAAACGACCTCGTGCCAGTCGGTCGTCCAGCGCTTGAAGCCGTATTTCTCCGCAAGCGCCTTCGCGTTATCGCTGTTCACATCGGCTACAACGACCAGCTCCGGTACATAATCATCGCCGAAAATGTTGTTTACCGACTTGTATGCGGTGGAATGGGTGCGGCCCATGAAGCCTGCGCCGATCAGTCCGATCTTGATCTTCTTCATAACTATTTCAGCCTTTCTTCTTCATATTGTATCGTTTGTTGTGAAAAGAGGACCAGCATATGGCTGGTCCTCGGTCATTATGAACTCAGCCCTTCCACTCAGCGAGTTTCGCAAGGAAGTCGTCTACATTGGAGCTGTCGATGATGGTCGGGTCGGAGGGATAGAACGAATCAATGGTCTTGCCCTCGATGGCGTCGAGTGCGCGTGCTACACAGTCATAGCCCATCTGGTAAGCGCCGATATCGACCGTTGCGGTGATCGAGCCTTCCTTGACCGGCGTTGCACCCGAGATACCGCCGAAGCCGCAGACAACAACATCATCCTGCTTGCCCATGGACTGCAGCGCCTGCGCTGCGCCCATTGCAACGTCATCGGAGTGGCATACAACGGCGTCGATCTGATCCGGATACTGCTGCATTAAGCCTTCCAGCGTGGTAACTGCCTTGTCTGCTACCGCGTCGGTGTACTGCATATCCAGCACCGTGCAGCCGCCTGCTTCAATGCCTTCGGTCCAGCCCTTTACACGATCCTCAGAGGTGGTGTCACCCTGCACGCCAGCAAGAATGACAACATTGCCTGTGCCGCCCAGCTTTTCGGCAACATACTCGCCGCCGCTCTTGGCTGCGTCCTCGTTGGAGACACCAACGTAGCTGACCAGCTTATCCGAGGTAAAGGTGGTATCAACCGAAAGCACCGGAATGGTTGCATTTGCAACAGCGGTGGTCGCTACATCGGGCTGCAGCGGCGCCAGCACCAGTGCCTCTGCGTCGCTCGAGCCGAGCGTCGTTTCGATCATGTTGAGTTGCTCGTCGTAGGAGGTCTCGCTCGGAGGACCCTGCAGGTCAACGGTCACGCCAAGGTCATCGGCTGCCTGATTGATACCTGCGGAAACCGCCTGCCAGTATTCTGAATTCAGCGTCTTGAGGATGACCGAAATTTTGTGATTGCCGCCGGCTGCGTCCGAACCGGTGTCAGCCGTGCTGTCACTGCCGGATTGGGAAGCGGAGCCGCCGCAGGCGGTCATTGTCAGTGCCATTGCACTTGCCATCAACATTGCTAAGATTTTCTTTTTCATAATGAAATTGCTCCTCTCATTACGTGCCTTTTCGATATGGCAACTTCTTTTTTCTCTTCCGGGGTGTTCCCAGTTTCCATGGTTCAATTATACCTGCCTGCAACCTGCGATTCCATTCGCAAACAAAACGAACCGCAGTTTTCGTGAAATCAGTCCAAAACCGCTGCGGAAGATTGTGGTATTTCACAAGCAAACACGTGCACGCAGCAGAAAAAGCGGAAAGAAAAAAGCGTGCCTAAAAAGGCACGCTTTGAAAACACGGTTTCTATCGGCGTTTTTACCGATAGAATTGTAAAGGCACGTAGAAGGCACGGAAAGGAAAACCTAAACCTCACATGGTTTTCGCCAAGGCTTCGATGTTCTCATCAATGCCGATCAGCTGCGGCAGTTCGATGAACGCGGCAGGCTGCTTGCCCTGTGTCAGGTACGCTGTCATGGCATTCATCGCAGAAAAGCCCTGCTGATACGGCGCAAGACCGATCGCGAAATCCACAATGCCGCGCTTGACCAGCGCTACAATGTCCGGTGTCATGTTGTAACACACCATTTTAATGTGCTGCGCCTGCTGATCAATCAGTGCCTGCCCAATATCGCCGGTGCAGCCTACTGCGTTAAAGATACCGCGCAAATGCGGATATTGTCGCAACAGATATCGTGTTTTCTCATATGCAATAACACTCTGGTCACGAGAATTGATTTTCTCAACGATACATATTTTAGGAAAGCGCTCACGCATGACCTGCTCGAACCCCTGTACACGTGCACGATGTGTCGACATATCAGGCAGGCCGCTGATGATCGCCACTTCGCCCTCCTCACCAATGCTTTTCGCTAGCAGCGAGGCCGCGACACGGCTGGATGCACCGCTGTTTTCTCCGACAAAACACAGCCGTTTGGAGCCGGGAACATCCGAGTCGAACAACACGATCGGAATGCCTTTTTCCGTCAAGTGATTGATGCGGTCACACAGGCGCTGATTGCGCGTACCGCGGAGCAGAATGCCGTCAATGCCGTGCTCCTCCAGGTAATATAAAATAGAAAGCTGTTCGTTGACGTTTTCACTGTCGCAATGAAAATACTCTGCATGGACTGACTGCGCGCTTTCGCTCATCAATGCATCCTGCATGCCGCGAATGACTTTTTCAAAGAATGGATTAGTCAGCCGGGGCGAAAGCACTGCCACACGATAACTCCGTTCTGGCTCAACTTGCTGTATAATCTCTTTCGGTTTACGTGTGGGTAGCTTATAGCCGAATTCATCGATGATCTTCTGCACATGTGTACGCACTTCGTTGCTTACACCTTCACGGTCGTGTACTACTTTGTCTACCGTTCCGCGCGATACGCCTGATAGCTCTGCGATTTTACGTATGGTCATCTTCATGGCTGTGTTCCTCCGCGTTTGCTTTCCTTTCGTTTATCATATCATAAAGAAGAAAAGGAGGAAAGAGGGGACACACCCATGCAGACAGAAGAATGGCTCAGCCGAGAGAGTACAGCCGCGCCAAGATGAGAGAGAGAATAGGTATGTTCAAAAATAGAGAATGTGTAGATGAACTGCACCCCATTTGTTAGACAGTATGATATACTATCTAACAGATGGGGTGCTGTTCAGACGGCTGTGCCTTTTCTTTACTCTAATTGAGTGTTACAGACAATGAAAAAATGAAAAAAGAAACATCATTCTTCATTTTCCATCCTCAATTCTCAATTCAGAATCTTTTCCATTTCAGAGATCATTTCATCAAACAGCTTTGTTGCGTCCTCGATCGGCTTCGGGCTTGCCATATCCACGCCTGCGCCGCGCAGCAGCGTGATCGGGTCGGCAGAGCAGCCGCCGGACAGGAAGCCGAGGTAATCCTTCACCGCCGGTTCACCCTCCCGCAGAATGCGGCGCGACAGTGCGATGGCAGCGGCGTAGCCGGTCGCGTACTGGTAAACGTAGTAATCGTAGTAGAAGTGCGGGATGCGCGCCCATTCGAGCGAAATCTCCTCGTCTACGTTCATTTCCGGTCCGAAATACTGCTCGTTCAGCTTTTTGTACATCGCGCAGAGCGCTTCGGCGGTCGTGCCCTCGCCGCGCTGCGTCATCTCGTTGGCGGTCAGCTCGAACTCAGCGAACATGGTCTGACGGTACAGCGTGCCGCGGAACTGCTCGAGGAAGTGGTTGATGAGGTACGCGCGCTCCTTTTTATCGGTCGTGACGGACAGCAGGTATTCCATCAGCAGGGCCTCGTTGCAGGTGGATGCAACCTCGGCAACAAAGATAACGTAATCCTGATACGCGGTCGGCTGGGTCTTGTTGGACAGGTACGAGTGGATAGAGTGGCCCATCTCATGCACAAGCGTGAACACGTCGTCGAGCGTGCCCTTGAAGTTGAGCAGTACATACGGGTGTACGCGCGCGCCTGCCGAGTATGCGCCCGAGCGCTTGCCCTCGTTCTCGTACACATCGATCCAGCCGTTGGCAAAGCCTTCGCGGAGCAGATTCAGGTAGTCCTCGCCGAGCGGCGCAAGCGCCTTCAGTGCGATCTCCTTGGCCTCCTCGAACGTGAATTTCATCTCCACGCCGTCCACGACCGGCACATACAGGTCGTACATGTGCAGCTCGTCCACGCCGAGCAGCTTCTTTCTCAGCGCAACATAGCGGTACATGGGCGCAAACGAGCGGTGCACCGCGTCGATCAGGTTGCGGTAAATCTCGGTCGGCACCTCGTTGCCGTCGAGCGCGGCATCCAGTGTCGAGGGATATTTTCTCACGTTTGCGAAAAACAGTAGCTGCTTGAGCTGCGCGGACAGCGTTGCCGCCGAGGTGTTGCGGAACTGGCCGTACACCGAGTACAGCGAATCGAACGCGGACTTTCGCAGCACACGGTCGTAGGACTGCATCAGCGGGATGAACGTGCCGTGCGTGACCGGATGCGCGATGCCGTCCTTGTCCACTGCGTCCGGGAATTTGAGGTCAGCGTCGTTGAGCATGGAGTAAATGTCATCCGGGCTGGCGGCCATTTCGCCTGCAGCGGCGAGGATTGCCTCCTCCTTGTCGGACAGCACATGCTCTCGGCGGCGGCGAATGCGGTCGATATTCAGGCGGTACAGCTCCAGCTCGGGTGCTTCGGCGTACAGACGGTTCATGTCCTCATCGCTGATGGCGAGCAGCTCAGGGGTCTCAAACGCGGCGGCAGACTGAATTTCGACCGCGAAGCGCGTCACCTGGCTGACCATCTCCTGATAGGCGGCGACGCGGGTGTCCTCATCGCTGCGGCGCTGGGCGTAGTGTACGAGCGCGTCAAATGCAAGGCTGATTTCATCATCCAGACGGAAAAAAGACAGCAGAACAGCGCCGCTTTCGGCCAGTCTGCCGCGGAATGCAGTGATGCGCGGAATGAACTCCTTGGCCTTCGCTAACGCGGCACGCCAGTCATCGTCGGTCGCAAACAGATCCTGAATCGCCCATTTGTCCTTTGCGGGCACATCTGCGCGGGCGGGAATTTTATTGGTTTCCATGGAAATACTTCCTTTCTGGTAGAGTTTTTCTCTGATTATTATGATACCGCAACAGCAGGTTTCATGCAAGCGGATTTACGGCTAAAAAACAGACATCCCTCTCACATTTCCGTAAGAGGGATGGAGTCTATTCTTCCTCCGGCAGCGAATTGCCGTAGGTTTCGAGTGCGCGCTTGATATCATTCCACGCAAAACCGCGACGCTGGAGTGCCGCAACGGCTTTTTCGACCTCTTTTCGGTCGGAAACGTCACCGCGCAGGCGTTTTTCGAGCAGAGCCAGCATTTGCGCCTCATCCGGAGAGAAGGTCTGCATAGCCGCTTCTGCGGTGTCGCGGTCTATGCCGCGGCGGGTCAGCTCCTGCCGGATGCGTGCCGCGCCGTAGCCCTTGCGCGTGTAGCCGCGCACAACGCTTTCCGCGAAAAGCTCGTCATTGAGCATACTGCGTTCGATCAGCCACGCAAGCGCGTAATCGGCGGCTTCCTCATCGTGTCCTTTGGCAAGCAGCTTGTCGCGCAGCATTTTCGCACTCAGCGCCCGGTAAGACAGCTGTTTTACCGCCATATCGAGGGCTGCGCGGTATTTATCCTCGCTCATTATTCTTCGTCGAGGTCGTCAAAATCGTCCGCGTCGATGGAGACCGCCTTGGAGGACGACGGACGCGGTGCCTTATCCGCAGGCTTTTCGGCCTTCTCGGTCGGCACAGCGGCGGAAGGACGTGCCGCATGGCTCTGCGCCAGCTTGCTGCGCTCCTCGGCTACCTTTTCCATGATCTGCTTCTGTACGTCATCCGCGATGTCCGGATGATCCTTGAAATACTGCTTGGCAGCATCGCGGCCCTGACCCAGACGGGTATCGCCCATGGAGAACCACGCGCCGGATTTGTTGAGGATGCCGAATTCCACGCCGAGATCGACCAGCTCGCTCGTGCGGGAAATGCCTTCGCCGTACATAATATCGAACTCAGCCTGCTTGAACGGGGGAGCGACCTTGTTTTTTACAACCTTTACGCGGGTGTGGCTGCCGATCAGCTCGGTGCCGTTTTTCAGATGCTCCACGCGGCGAACCTCCATGCGGACAGACGCATAGAACTTGAGCGCACGGCCGCCGGTGGTGACCTCCGGATTGCCGTAAATGACGCCGACCTTCTCACGCAGCTGGTTGATAAAGATGGCTACGCACTGGCTCTTGGCGATCGAGCCGGCCAGCTTGCGCATCGCCTGACTCATCATGCGGGCATGCAGACCGACGAAGGAATCGCCCATTTCGCCTTCGATTTCGGCGCGCGGTGTCAGCGCGGCAACCGAGTCGATAACCACGATGTCGATCGCGCCCGAGCGTACGAGCGCCTCCGCAATGTCCAGACCCTGCTCACCGGTGTCCGGCTGGGAGACCAGCAGGCTGTCAATGTCAACGCCGAGTGCCTTGGCGTAAACCGGGTCGAGCGCGTGCTCGGCATCGATAAACGCAGCCGTGCCGCCCAGCTTCTGTGCCTCTGCAACGCTGTGCAGCGCAACCGTGGTCTTACCGGAGGATTCCGGTCCGTAGATCTCAATGATTCGGCCGCGCGGCAGACCGCCGATGCCGAGCGCGAGATCCAGACCGATCGAGCCGGTCGGGATGTGTTCGATATTCATGCCGGTGTTTTCGCCCAGACGCATAACCGAGCCTTTGCCGAACTGCTTTTCGATCTGACCGAGCGCAGCGGCAAGTGCTTTCTTCTTATCAGTCGCAGGAGCGACCGGTTCCAACTGCTTTTTGGTAGCCATGATAGCATTTCCTCCTGAAAAAGTTACAAATATGCAAGCCGCAGAGCGGCGGTGTATTCGGATTCGATACACCCATTATAACAGGGTGCTGATTTGAATGCAATGATTTTATCGAAAATTTGTTCGATAAAATTTGATATAAAAAATCCTGCCTTTTCAGGCAGGATTTTCAACGGGTCTTATTTACCCTGTGCGTCGATATACGCCTTCGCATGCTGCTTGAGCTTGTCGAAGGTTTCCTCGCTCAGCACATGCTCGATGCGGCACGCATCCTCAGCGGCGGTCTCAGCGTCCACGCCGAGAGCGGTGAGGAACGCGGTGAGCACGGTGTGGCGCTCGTAAATGCTGGTGGCGATCTGCATGCCGGATTCGGTCAGTCCCAGCAGACCGTTCTGGTCGATGGAAACGTAACCGTTATCGCGCAGCAGGCCAACGGCACGGCTGATGCTCGGCTTGGAAAAGCCGGTGTAGTGCGCAACGTCGATCGAGCGCACCTGTCCATTTTTCTGCGTCAGAACCAGGATGGCTTCCAGGTAGTTTTCCGCGCTTTCCTGAATTTTCAATGCACGGACCTCCTTTTTCTAAGATACACTTTTCTGTAGGGCAGCACATGGGTTGGTCCTGCCGCGAAATTCTATGATAGTATATCTATTTTATCATGACTTGCGTGTTTTTGCAATCTGCGTTGAACAAATTTCAAGCGGAAACAGCGGCTTGTGTTACGGCTGATCGGGCGGGAGCGGATTTTCCGGTGTATTCTGCGGCTCGGGCTGCGGTGCGGGAGCCGGCTGCTCGAACGGCTGCGGCTCGGGCATTTTGCGGTCAATGCTGCGCAGGGTGCGGTGCATGCTGAACAGCATCATAATAAATTCATAGCCGAGCCGTGCAGCAATATTTCCGACAATAAACAGCAGGATCGCCCAGAAAAAGTGGAAAAACAGCAGAATAACACTGTAAACAGCCAGCGCAGCGACCGTCATGCAGTACAGGATTTTCAGCAGACCCTCGGTGTATGCGTGCCGGAAATTGAGAAAATCATGCAGCTTTGCCGCTGTACCGTGGTAGTGATTCGGTTTGCGGACAAACAGCGTGTACAGCGCGATGCCACCCGCAAGAATCAGTAAAAGTGCCAGAATCGGCAGAATCATTGTGAAAAGCGGTGTGTATGTATAGGTGTAAGCGTAATTCATGGTATGCACCTCTCCTTTGGAAATGGGTTGATACATTTTTAGTGTACCATATTCTGCGGGGTTGATAAAGGGAAAGTTGAATAATTGAGAATGGAAAATGGAGAATGGAGAATGCAGGTGAGGGGAAAATCGGTGTATTTATCAGGTGAGAATGGCGTTATCATTAAGAAACGGCGGCAATCGTGGAATCGCAGGGGCGGCCGGCGACCGCCCGCATACCGTTCAATATTACGTTCATTTTCCATTCTCCATTCTCAATTTTTCATTTCAAACCGCCTACGACCATTGCAAATTCAATCAAAATGTTGTACTCTTGATGTACCACCGAACAGGAGAGATACCATGAAAATTTTGCATACCACACCCGCGCAGGACGGGTTTTATATGCCTGCGGAGTTTGCACCGCATGAGGGCTGCCTGATGATCTGGCCGGAACGCGCCGACAGCTGGCAGTACGGCGCCTATGCGGCCCGGAAAGCCTTTCTGCGTGTGATCGAGACGATTTCCGAAAGCGAAAGCATGACCGTGCTCTGCTCGGAAGGGCAGTATGACAACGCGCGTGCGCAGCTGCCCGACCGCGTTCGTCTGGTCGTGATGGAGACTGACGATGCGTGGGCGCGTGACGTTGGCCCGACCTTTGTTATCAACGGCAGGGGAGAGCGCCGCGGCATCGACTGGGGGTTTAACGCGTGGGGCGGCGATGTGGACGGCCTGTATCCCTCGTGGGAGAAGGACAACCGCGTGGCGCGCAAGTTCTGCGACCTGGTCAGCAACGACGTATACGACAAACGCGATTTCATTTGCGAGGCGGCTCCATCCACTCGGACGGCGAGGGCACCGCGCTCGTCACCGAAGCCTGCCTGCTGAGCGCGGGACGCAATCCCGATCTCACAAAGACTCAAATTGAGCAGGTTTTGTGCGATTATATGGGCGTTTCCAAGGTGATCTGGCTGCCGCGCGCATTTATAACGACGAAACCAACGAGCACGTTGACAATGTGTGCGCCTTCACGGCTCCGGGCGAGGTGGTTCTCGCGTGGACGGACGACGAGACCGACCCGCAGTATGCGCTTTCCAAGGCCAGTCTGGATGCACTGGAAGCTGCGACCGATGCCAAGGGCCGCAGGATCAAGGTGCACAGCTGCCGCTGCCCAAGCCGGTGACCATCACCGCAGAGGAGTGCGACGGCCTTGACCTGTGTGACGGCGAGCCGACCCGTACCCCGGGAGAGCGTCTGGCGGCAAGCTACGTCAACTTCTACATTGCGAACGAGGCTGTTGTCATGCCCGCCTTCGGCGACCCGATGGATGAAAAGGCGCAGGCCATCCTGCAGGAGCTTTTCCCGACCCGTAAGGTGGTTGCGATTGCTGCCCGCGATATTCTGATTGGCGGCGGCAATATCCACTGCGTGACCCAACAAATCCCGAAAGTGTAAAAATAGAGGACGAACCAAGCGGTTCGTCCTTTATTTTGCTATTTTTACTTGAGCAGGGCGTTATCGGTGAAATAGTCGATCTTCATCGCGTGACGGACTCGATCGAGCGTACCCTGAGCGGTCTCAGCGGCGATTTCGCTGCCCTTCTTGAGAATCTCGTAGACTTCAGGCAGGCGACCCTCCCACTGCGCACGGCGCTCACGCATGGGCGACAGCAGAGACTGCATGACGTTGTTCAGGAACTTCTTTACCTTCACATCGCCGAGTCCGCCGCGCTGGTAGTGTGCTTTCAGCTCGTCGAGGCTCTGGTAGTCCGGCAGGAATTCTGCGAAGTGCTCCGGCTGGCAGAACGCATCCAGATAGGTGAATACGGTATTGCCCTCCAGCTTGCCGGGATCCTGCACGCGGATATGGTCCGGATCGGTGTACATGGACATGATCTTGTCACGAACGACCTCCTCCGGATCTGCAAGGTAGATGCAGTTACCGAGCGACTTGCTCATCTTCGCCTTGCCGTCCGTGCCGGGCAGACGCATGCAGGCGTTGTTGGACGGAAGAACAATCTGCGGCATCGTCAGCGTTTCACCGTAAATCGTGTTGAACTTGTGCACGATTTCGCGGCACTGCTCGAGCATCGGCTCCTGGTCCTCGCCGACCGGAACAGCCGTAGCGTTGAATGCGGTGATGTCCGCCGCCTGACTGATCGGATAGCAGAAAAAACCGACCGGAATGCTGGCTTCAAAGTTGCGCATCTGGATCTCTGCCTTAACGGTAGGGTTGCGCTGTACACGGGACACGGTGACAAGGTTCATATAGTAGAACGTCAGCTCGGTCAGCTGCGGCACCATGGACTGGATGAAGATATTCGTCTTTTCCGGGTCAATGCCGACCGCAAGATAGTCCAGCGCGACCTTCATAATGTTCTGGCGCACGCGCTCCGGGTGCTCGGCGTTGTCGGTCAGCGCCTGCGCGTCCGCAATCATGATGTAAATTTCGTCATATTTTCCGGAATTCTGCAGCTTCACGCGCTCGGCCAGTGAGCCGACGTAGTGGCCGACATGCAGGTTGCCGGTCGGGCGGTCGCCCGTGAGAATGATCTGTTTCATATCGTAAACGCTCCTTAAAATTCGTTTTTCAGACAGGTTTTCCAGTTTTCGGGCAGTTCCACGTTGGAGGAAATCCACATGGCGAACATGCCGTTGAGCATCGTCCAGTAGCGCAGAAGCCGCCATCGTGTCTCATCCTGCGGAATGCCTTGCTTTTCCGCGATAGCGACAGCCACACGGCGGAAAACGGAAAACGGCGGGTAGTTGCCCTCGATCGGCTCAAGCGAGAACGTCAGCTTCTGGGATGCGTTGCGGAAATACGCGCTGAAATACGTCGGGTTGCGCATGTAAAAATCCAGATAGGCGGTGCCGAGCTGCTCCATGGTCTGCGGCAGGCTTTCGTCCAGACCGCTGAGCGTCAGCTCGAGTGTGCGCGTCAGCTCCTGCATGACGTAGGCACGGCAGGCGTCGATCAGGCGCTCCTTGCTGTCAAAGTGGCGGTAGATGGCGTTGTGACTCACGCCGCACTGCGTTGCCAGCCGCCGGAGAGAAAGATTTTCGAGGCCGTCCTGCGAGATCAGCGTGACCGCTTCCTCCAACAGCTTGCTTTTGAGATTTCCGTGATGATACTGATCGGCCATTTTCTCACCTCGTTGTTTGTTGTGATGGGTTTATTATAGTCCTTGATGTTGTCGGTGTCAACATTAAAATGTCACAACGATAATCAATCGCATTTGCGAAAAATGCGTATAAAATGACGAATTCATTATCATGGTGAGAATTTATCGTTGCGGTGCAAGACAGGATGTTGATGATGTACACACTGTTTTGCGGCAAAAAAACACCGATACTCTCCGGAAAAACGGAGAATATCGGTGTTTGCAGCTGCGGTTTAGTAGATTACGACAGTCGAACCAATCGGTACGTTGTTGTAAATCCAGTTGATGTCGTTGTGCTTCATGCGTACACAGCCGTGCGAAACCGGATAGCCGCTGCTGAAGTCGTATTCGGTATCGGTGCCGGGATAGCACAGGCGGGAGTGGAACGCGTAGCCGGTGCCCGGGTAGAAGCCTACAACCGGACGAACCGTGTAAGTACCGGTGGTCCAGCCTGCCTTCAGCTTGTAGCTGACGGTGGTCACGCCGACCGGAGTCGGGGTGGAGGCAGCGCCGGTGCCGACGATAAAGCTCTTGGTCAGCTTCCAGTTGCCCTTGGAGCCGGTGAATACGTTTACATGCTGGTATGCGCGGTTGATCCAGACCAGATAATTGGTGTTGCTGGAGTAGCCCTTGGCGTTGATCCAGACCTCCTTGGTGGTGGTGGAGTAGTCGTTGTTAGCCGCGTAGGACGTGGTGTAGTTGCCGCGGTAAACCGAGGATACCTGCTTGAGGATAGCGGCAGCATCGCGCTGTGCATACCACTCGGCAGAGTAATTCTCGATCGGAACGGTCTTCTGGGCGTAAACCTGCTCGGTCTCGCCGGTGGACGGGTTGTCGTAGAGCAGCTTAAAGCCAATCGCCGTGCTGGTCTTCATATTCTTGGTGAAGGTGAAAGTGCTGGTGTGGCTGGAGGTCTTGTCGTTGGTCAGCTCGAAGCTGTTGTTCGTGCAGCCCTTGATCGCGGAGCCGTCCTGATACCAGATTGCAGTGCAGGTAACGCCTTCCTTTACGCCGGAGAAGCTGACCTTGGCAGTCAGCGAGCCGCCGGCCTTAACCTTATCCGGAACGGTCATCGTGATTTGAACGCCATCCAGACCGGGATCGATGTTGTCGATCGTGTGGTCGGCCTTAGCCGTTACCGTGCAGCCGACCATGCGGGTGTCTACGGTGCCGATCTTGCCGGTGCCGTCAACCGTGGTGTTCTTGCCGGCCAGAACCATCGTGCCGACCGTGCCGGACAGCGTGATGCGGTTGCCGGAGCCGCGCAGTACGGAAACGGTATCCGCGTCGCCCTTGAGCAGGATGGTGTTGTTGCTGCCGGTAATGGTGATGGCATCCGAGGTCATGCCTTCGAGCACGATGGTGCGGCCGGAAGCGGTGATCTCGATGTTGGAGACTGCGCCGCTGTAGCCAACGGAGCCGCCCTTGCCCGCGATAACGAGCGTGTTTATGGACGAAGTGTTGTCCATCTTCACATCAGCCGTGCCTGCCGGGTCAACAGCAAGCGTGGAAATGCTGGTCTGCTTGGTGCCGTTCAGTACAGCGCGCTCTTCGCCCTTGAGGACAATGCGGTGCGAGCTGCTGACGGAATCAAGCGAAATTTCATTCGTGGGAGCGGCAAAGATCCAGTCGCCGTCTGCGACTGCGCCGGTCAGAGCGATGCTCGGATTGGTGAGTACGGTGCCGCCGGCCAGCTCGGTCGGTGCGCTGTCTGCGTTGGTGGCAGCGGCAATGCGCACGATCATGGTGACGAACTGTGCACGGGTCAGCTTGTTCGATGGAGACAGCTTGGTAGCAGAGGTACCGTTTACAACGCCCTTGCTGATCAGAGCGGCAGCTGCCTGCTTCTGCTCGGTGGTCATAGAGGAGGTGTCGGTGAAGCTGCTCAGCTCATCGGCAGCGGTCTCTGCGCGGTCGTATGCGAACGCACGAGCCATCAGCACGAAAGCCTCAGCACGGGTAGCTGCAGTGTCAAAGTTGCGGTTGTCGTTTGCGGTAATCAGGCCGAGGTGGATGGCCTTGCCAGATCCTTGCTGTACCATGCGGACTGCTGGCTGGCAGCCAGACCGGATACACTGTCGGCCTGCGCTGCGCCAAGTGCGCGGTTGAGGATAACGATAGCTTCAGAACGCTTGACCGAGTTATTCGGCATAATTTTGCCGTTGATGCCCTTCAGAAGACCCAGCTCAACACCCTTGCGCAGCGAAGCGGCAGCCCAGTGGCCGTCGATGTCCGGGAAATCCGTGGTTGCCGGATCGGAAGGTGTGGTCGGGTCAGTCGGAGTCGTGGGTTCGGTGGGAGTGGTTGGAGTCGTCGGCTCGGTGGTCGTCGGAACGGCGGTCTGCTCCATTGCAAACGGGAGCGGATCGAGCATCAGATACTGCGGCATGTACTTGGACGCACCGGCACGCAGCGGATCGGAATCGCCGCCGATCACCAGCTTGCTGTCGGAGAAGCTGTTGTCCACCAGCATGCGGAAGGTGGTGGTGCCCCAGTGGAAGGTGAGCCACTGCGCCTTGTCAGCGTCGTTCTTGCTGTCCGCGAGGTATGCCTTTACCTTGTTGTGGGCCTCGGTCAGCTTGGTCTTGCCGGAGTCGGTCAGGGCGATCTCAACGGCTTCTTTGCCGTTTTCGGTGGTCGCCTTGGCAGAGGCAAAATCTGCACGGTCAAACTGCCACTCCTCGTTCAGAAAGTCGGTTACACTGCACAGACGGCGGTCGCCCAGACGAGCGGCCCAGTAAGCGGCAGTGCTGCCGGTAGCTGTTTTCGGAATGGAAACGGTGATCACATCGCCGGAAACGGCGGCAGACGCGCCGGTCAGACCCTCAAGCTGCATGCGCTGCGAGATGGTCTTCTGCGCTGCTGCCAGATCGGTCTGGAGAGCGGTGCTGTCGTACTCGCTGCCGGTGATCGGCTTGAGTGCAAACGTCAGCGCGTTTGCAGCCGTGGTTGTCGCCGAATCATTTACGGCAAAAGCAGTGGTGAACAGCATCATGGCGGCCAGCAGACCGCTGAAAATGCGTTTTGTCAACTTCAAAATACTATCCCCTTTTTGACAGTTGCAGAATGCGGACATTCTGCCTTACCTTATTACCTATATTTTACGTTCCGGACCAGAGCTTGTCAAGACGAGTAAGGTTTCAGTTCCGAAACATTTCGCTGCCCGCTGGGGGCGGCGTACCCACGCCGAGAGGGCAAGAGGGTAGGCAAGCTTCCCTCGCTTCGCAAGCGGCAATCCCAATAACGGGAACAGCCATCCACGCTTTACAATCTGAATATAGCATGTTATACTATAAAATAATCACAAAAATGACCCTTTTTCAAAGGAGGAAATCACCCATGCTTTGCAAAAACTGCGGCAAGGAGCTGCCGATCGCCGGCAAATTCTGCCCCTTCTGCGGCGCAGCTGTCGAGCAGACCGGTGTCAACGACGAAACCGCTGTATTTACCACCCTGCCGGATGATATGAAGGACCCTGTCGAGACCGGTCCGATTGACACCAGCGCGTTTGACGCGGCTATGCGGGATGAAAAGCAGCAGCTTCCGGTGGACGACACGGTTGCCGATCCGCTGGCAGACACCAATCCCAATATCCCGAATTTGAACATTCCCACGCAGGATACCATGCGCCCGATCGACACGCCGCCGGTCCGCCGTACTGCGGGCACGCCCGAGCGCCGCACGACCTACTACAACGGTGAGGCCGATCCGAAGGACAGCGTTTACAAAAAGCCGTCCAAGGGAAAACGCGGCTGATCATTGCGCTGGTGGTCATCATCGTGGCGGCTTTGATCGGCGGCGGTGTGTGGTATTTTGCAAATTCGCACAAGACCGACGAAAACCTCATCATGGCCGAAAAATACATGGATCACGGTGACTTCGACAAGGCGCTTACGTATTACCAGAAGGCGCAGGAGGAGGCCAAGGATCCGGCTGCTCTGGATGCGACCATTCAGCTGATTAAGGACTATCAGTCCGCTGAGGATTATGTGGGCAACGGCCAGTACACCGAGGCCATTGCGGCGCTCAAGCAGCTGCAGAACCGTGTCACCGACCCGGATTCCGCGATGTACAAGGCCATCGAGGATTTGCTCGATAAGGCGCAGTCTGCTCAGTCGGACGATCAGTTCAACTCCGATTTGGACGAGGCGCAGAGCTATCTGGACGATAAAAAGTACGATGCCGCCAGCGGCAAGCTGGATTCTCTGGCAAATGATGATTCGCTGACCGCTGACCAGAAAAAGCAGGTCAAGGAGCTGCAGAAGCAGCTTTCCGATGCACAGCAGCAGGAAAAGCAGCAGGAAGAGAACAGCCAGAAAAAGGCCGAGCAGCGCGATGCATTCAGCAAAAAGATGGATGAGCTGGAAAGTGACGATCTGAAAATTTCGTCGGCAGCCAACCAGGAGGATGAGCTGGCCATGACCGCAAGCTCGTTTGAGCAATGGGATAACCTGTTGGGGGAGATGTACGACTACCTTGCAACCGTGCTCAACGCCGATCAGTACGCTTCTGAGGAAGCAAGCTACAAGCAGTGGGTGCAGGAGCGGGATTCCGGTGCGGAAAATGCCGCAAAGGAGACCGAGGATGATACCGCAAAGCAGCTTGCATCCTACAGCTTTAAGCAGAGCTACACCAAAACACGCTGCTATAAGCTGCTCGATCTGATGAACTGAACACGGGAATAACGAAAAAAGGACGCATAACGCGTCCTTTTTGTTTGCTGCAAACGAGAAACAAGGGTGCAAAAAAGCGCCGCTTTCTTGCGAAAACGACGCTTTGCGTATCCTTGATTATAAAAAACGAATTGCTTACTCTGCGGTGTAGGGCAGAAGAGCAATGTGACGTGCACGCTTGATAGCCTCGGTCAGCTGACGCTGATGAGCAGCGCAGGTACCGGTCATGCGGCGGGGCAGGATCTTGCCGCGCTCGGACATGTACTTCTTCAGCTTGCCGGCATCTTTATAGTCAACGTGTGCAACCTTATCTACGCAGAATGCGCATACCTTGCGACGGCGACGGCCGCGCTGCGGGCGCTCTGCACGCTCCGGACGGGGAGTAAATTCCTTCTTGGTTTCTTCCATGATCACGTAACCTCCTTCAGTTTAGAATGGGACATCGCCGTCGTCATCAGCAAGCTCCTGAAAATCCGAATCTCCTGCGGGGAGATCGAAAGCCGGAGCAACCTGGGACGCGGCAGGCTCGGGCCGCATCTGCGATCCGTTGTCATAGCCGCCAAAACCGCCCTGATTGCCTGCATTGTAGGCATCGCGGGATTTCTTCGTTTCACCGAAGGAAACCTCGTCGCAATTTACTTCGATTGCAGTGCGGTTGTTGCCGTTCTGATCCTGCCAGCGGCGGGACTGGATACGGCCGACTACGATTGCCATAGAACCCTTCGTGAACCACTGTGCAACGAACTCTGCCTGACGGCCCCATGCGACACAGTCGATGAAGTCGGTCTGGCGTTCGCCGTTCTGATCCTTGCGACCACGGTCGATCGCAAGCGAGAACGAGCACACAGCCATGTTGGACTGGGTATGGCGCAATTCGGGATCGCGGGTCAAACGACCCATCAGAATCGCCTTATTGAGCATTGGTGTTCACCGCCTTAGTCGTCCAGGCAGACGATGATGGAACGCATGATGCCGTCCGTGATCTTGTAGATACGGTCCAGCTCAGCCGGGAAATCGGGCTTGGACTCAAAACGAACCAGCGTGTAAACGCCCTCCGTCTGATCCTCGATCGGGTACGCCAGACGGCGCTTGCCCCAGTCCTCGACCTCTACGTTCGTGCCGTTCGCCTCAACGAGAGACTTGAACTTGTCCACAACAGCGGTAGCCGCTGCCTCTTCCAGCTTGGGGTTAACGATGAAGATAGTCTCGTACTTGCCAGAAATCTTTGCCATATTCTTAGCACCTCCTTTTGGACTTTTGGCCCACATCCTTTGATGTGAGCAAGGATACTATACCATTATAACGGATACACGGAGAATGTCAAGAAAAATTTCAAAAAAATATTGACGAACTTTCAAAAGCATGATATACTGAAAACACTGTGAACGAGGCAGAGATTCGTCGCAGGACGCATAAGTGCTTGTGTGGCTCAGTTGGTAGAGCAGCGCATTCGTAATGCGCAGGTCGCCGGTTCGAGTCCGGCCACAAGCTCCAAAACCCTTCCGATTTTCGGAAGGGTTTTTGCTTTATCCGGATATCGGCGTCTGCTTTCTATATAATGGGATAGCGGTATGCCAAAACTTATTATTGACATATGCCGAAAACGTGATAGACTATAAGTAACGTTATTGGCATATGCCAGAAATGATTCGGAGGAAATGGTTATGAAGATCGCAGTTACCTATGAAAACAGAGAGGTTTTCCAGCATTTTGGCCACACGGAGCAGTTTAAGCTGTACGAGGTATCCGGCGGTAAGCTGCTGCATGCGCAGGTGGTGGATACGAACGGCAGCGGTCACGGTGCGCTGGCCGGCCTGCTGGCACAGCTTGGTGTGGATACGCTGATCTGCGGCGGCATTGGCGGCGGCGCACAGGCAGCGCTTGCGGAGGCCAATATCCGTCTGATCGGCGGCGTGCAGGGCAACGCAGATGAGGCGGTACAGGCTTTTCTGAACGGTACGCTGGCGTTTGATCCCAATGTGCACTGCGCGCACCATGATCACGGCGAAGACCATTCCTGCGGCAGCCACGGCTGCGGCGGTCACTGCCACGAATAATCCATGCCGAGACCGAGAAAGTGCCGCAGAATCTGCGGTATGCCGCCGTTCAGCGAGTTTTCTCCGCAGGAAAGTACGACAGAGTGCGTGCAAATGACGCTGGACGAATATGAAGCTATCCGTCTGCTGGATCTGGAGAATCTGCAGCAGGAGCAGGCTGCCGCGCAGATGGGGGTAGCCCGCACAACGGTGCAGCTGATCTACAACAACGCCCGCCGCAAGCTGGCGGATTGCCTTGTAAACGGCAAACGGCTGGTGATCGAGGGCGGCGATGTTGCGCTGTGCGAACGTCATGCGCAGTGCCCCGGACGCGGACATTGCTGCCGCAGCGGCTGCCCGAAACATCAAAAATAAGTGCAGAAAACGAAAAAACCGTTGCCAAAGCAACGGTTTTTTCGTTATTCTTCGTGATCGAGCACATAGCGGTACAGCGCGTTTTTCTTTACGCCGGTTTCGGCGGAAACTGCCTTGACCGCGTCCTTCTGGGTCTGGCCCTGCTCCATGCGGCGGCGGACCGCCTCGGCGGCAGAGGCAAGACGTTCGGCCTCGTCCTGCTCGGTCTCCGGCTCGTCCGGCGCACCCTCGAGGATGAGCACGAACTCGCCGCGCGGCGCGTTGGCGTCAAAGTAGGCAACCGCCTCGTCGAGCGTCATGCGGAGCGTCTGCTCATGCAGCTTGGTCAGCTCGCGCGAGAGTGACAGCCGGCGGTCGCCGCCGAAGGCGTCGCGCAAGTCGCGCAGCGTTGCACACAGCTTGTGCGGTGCTTCGTAGAAGATCATCGTGCGTTTTTCGCCCTGTAGAGTGTCCAAGTGCTCTCTGCGGGCCTTTTTGTTGACCGACAGGAAGCCTTCAAAGCACCAGCGTCCGGTCGGCAGACCGGATGCCGCCAGCGCGCAGACCGCCGCACAGCAGCCCGGAATCGGGATAACGGGCACATCGTGCTCGGCGCACAGCGCGACCAGATCCTCACCCGGATCGGAAACCGCAGGCGTGCCCGCATCGGTTACGAGCGCACAGGTCTCACCGGCGAGCAGCTTCTCCAAAACCGCTTCACCGCGTGCGCGGCGGTTGTGTTCGTAGTACGAGATCATCGGCTTTTTGGGCAATTCGCAGGCGTTAAGCAGCTTTTGCGTCACGCGGGTGTCCTCTGCCGCGATGAAATCCACTGTGCTGAGAACCTCGCGTGCCCGCGGCGATAAATCACTCAGGTTGCCGATCGGCGTTGCGACTAAGTATAATGTAGACAATTCAATCCCTCCGGAATTTCTTAAATGGAGAATGGATAATGGAAAATGAAGGTGCGGCTAAATCATCGCGCATTGCGCGTCTCAGCGCAGCGCGGACGGGACTCGCGCAAGGATAGCGCTAATTCTCAATTCCGTAAATACGGAAATATTCATCACTCTCAACGATCAGCGGCGGCTCAACAACAAGTCCTTCCGCACTGCCGCCTTTTCGGCACTCGACCATGACGACGCTTGGCGCCGCCTGCACGCTCTGGTGCACGAACCGCATTCTTTTCGGCACGAGCCGCACGCGCGAGAGCGCTTCGAGCAGTACCCACAGCCGTTCCGGCCGGAATACGAACGCGGCTTTGCCGCCGGTATGCAGCACGAACGAGGCCGCAACCGCCAGTTCCTCGACCGAGCAGGTCGCGTCCTGCCTTGCGGTGCGCTTTTCGGCGGTCGGCGCATTCGCGCCTGCGTTGCGGTCGAAATACGGCGGGTTGCAGATGACGTAATCCATACTGCCGTGCGGCAGCAGCGTACGCATCTGCCGGAGGTCGCCCTGCAGAGCGGTTACGTTTTCCAGCTCGTTTGCTGTGATGGACTGCCGGAACAGGTCGAGCGGGCCGTCCTGCAGTTCCAGTCCGGTGATCTTGAGGTCGGGCCGCCATACGAGCAGCGCCAGAGTGCCTGTGCCGCAGCCGAGGTCGAGCAGTTTGGCATTGCGTCTCGGCTTGGCGAACGCGCTGAGCAGCACGCTGTCCTGTCCGAGCTTAAAAAACCGGTCGTCCTGTAATAATTGCAGTCCGTTAGGGAGTATTTCAGTGCTTTGCGCCATGATTTCTCTCTCCTTAATAACCCTTTTCTACCGCAGCCTGCAGCACCTGCGAAGCCACCGTACCGGCAACCGACGAGCCGCCGCCGCCGTTCTCGACGAGAACGATGAAAGCATACGGCGTGGCCTCGTCGCGCAGGAAGCCGGTGAACCATGCGTTCGGTGACTTATCCGCGCCGACCTCGGCGGTGCCCGACTTGGCACAGATATCCATGCCTGGGAAACGATCCTGACCGTAGGTCTCTATGACGTTGTTGTGCATCATATCCGCAATGGTACCCGCGGTCTTTTCGTCGATCAGCTGCGCCGACTTGTGCGGATAGTAAATGCCGGTCGGCAGGCCGTAATCTGTGGTGGATTTTTCGATCAGACGCGGCACGGCAGCCTTGCCGCCGTTGGCGATCGCGCCCATATACTGGAGCATGTTGATCGGACACAGGGTATCCTGACCCTGACCGACACCCGACCATGCCAGCTGATTGTCATTGCCCGAGAAATCAAACTTGCCGACCGAGGACTGGATGCCGTCCACCTTGATGGACTTGGTCAGTCCTGCCGCATCCGCGTATTTCTGCATGGTTTCGCCGCCGAGTTCGACGGCCAGCTGACCGAACACACCGTTGCACGAGTTGGCGAGCGCTTCCTCGATGTCCTGTTCGCCGTGAGCGTGCGGGCAGGTGACTTCCTCGCCGCCGATGTTGACCGAGCCGGTGCACGTCCACTTGCGCTGGAACAGGTCAGGGATGTTCTCGATAGCGGCGTTGATGGTCACAACCTTGAAGATAGAGCCCGGAATCGAGTTCGCGGACAGCAAGCGGTTGACGTAAACGCCGTCCCACGCGGGATCGTCCGCCGCAATGTCCGGCGGATTAGCCGGATCAAACGTCGGTGTGGACACCATGCACAAAATTTCACCGGTTTTATAGTTATAAACGCCAACCGTTCCGTTCATTCCGTTCAAAGCCTGATAGGCGACATTGTTCAAATAGGCATCAATCGTCAGATACAGGCTGTTGCCGGTGCCGAGCGGAGAATATACGCCAGTGAGCAGATTGTAGCCAGACAGCTTATCCGCGAACGAGGTGAGCGCACCCGCGCCGATGTTGCCGTTTTTGTCGCCGACGGCGTGCAGTGTGGCGCGCCGGACGGCTGCGTCATCGTTGTAGATGCGGTTGCCGTCCTCATCGAGCGTGGACAGCATATCGCCGTCCCGGTCGAGGATGGTGCCGCCTTTCAGCTGACCGGAGTTGTTATAGAGATGACGGTTGTACGGGTAGGAGGCCCAGTCGCCGCCGTCTACGACAAACTGGAAGCAGAAGAACGCCAGACCCAGACCGAGCAGTGCAGCAAGGATCAGACAGAAAATACTGCGTTTTTCGATTTTCCGCATGGTTACTCCTCCCCTCTAAGCTCGCGGCGGCTGGGCAGACGAACCGCGAACGATGCATTCTGTCGGGTGTCGGTCGCCTTCAAAAAGGCGAGCATACCCCATGCCGACAGCATGGACGAACCGCCGTTGGATACGAACGGCAGCGTAACGCCGGTGAACGGCAGAATATCGACCGCACCGAATACGTTCAGACAGGTCTGGAACACCAGCAGACTGGTGGCCGCGCATGCGGCGATGGTGTAAAAGCTGGAGCGTCCGGCACGGCAGGCGCGGACAGCGAACACGGCCAGCGTAATGATGCACAGGATGGTCAGCACGGCAATGACGAGACCCCATTCCTCACACAGCATACCGAACACGATATCGGTATCCGCGGCAGGGAGATTCGAGAGCCAGCCCTTGCCGGCACCGACGCCGATCATGCCGCCGGAGGCGGCTGCGGTCAGCGTATGCGTCTGCTGGAAGCCCTTGTCGTACACGTCCTCCCAGATATGTCCCCAGGAGGCAAATCGTGCGGCAACGTGCGGCTTGATGGTCAGCATGACCATGCCCGCGCCGAAGCAGCCGGCGCACACAAGGCCGATGGTGGCGAAATCGCCTGAACGCAGGTACGCGATAACAAGGAACGTCACAAAGAACACAAGTGCGGTGCCGAAGTCGTTCTGCAGCGCGAGACAGCCTCCGCAGATAGCGGTCAGGCCGATGAACATCCACAGGTTGCGCTTGTTGAACAGGCGGTCGAGCGTTGCTGCGCCGGCAAAAATATAGCAGATTTTCGCAATTTCCGAGGTCTGCAGAGACAGAGGACCGAGACGCAGCCATGCCTTCGCGCCGCCCTGCGACGAGCCGATCAGCAGTGTAATAGCCAGCAGTCCGACTGCCGTTGCGCTCATGAACCAGCGCACCTTCTGCGCCCGGGTCAGGTCGCGCAGGAAGAAGCCGAGCACGATAAAGATGGCAAGACCCATCAAAATCGCAATCAGCTGCTTGGGCAGCTCATCCGGCACGGTCGAGCCGGTGACGGCGAGTGACAGCGTACATAGGAAGAACGCTATCGTCTCCATTTCAAAGCCGATGCGGCGGAACAGGCGCATGACGATGAAATACGCCCAGCAGATTACCGTAAAGACAAAAAAGGTGAGCGGAATGGTGGTGGTCGCCTTGTCGCCCTGCGCGATAATGAGCTGCAGACCGGTGAGGATCTGGAACAGCGTCAGCAGTACGAGCGAACCCCACATGCCGGCCGGCTTGCCCTCAATGCGGCGTTCGACCATCTGTGTGCGCTTCTCCTCAGCGGTAATGGGCTCCATGATAGCGGGAATACCCGCAAAGGTGACCGTGTCGCCGTCTTCGACGAGTGCATACTCGTCCACCGGCAGGTCGTTTACCTTGATGCCGCCCTTGGAACCGAGGTCGTATATCGTCCAGCTGCCGTCATCCTCGCGGATGAGCGCGGCGTGCTGACGCGATACCGACGGATATTCCAGCTGCACATCGCAGCTGGGGGCGCGTCCGATGATGTTCTCCCAGTGGGTGATGGGCAGGCGCACGCCGTTGCGCAGCACCAGATAGCCCCAGACCTCATCCGGGTGCTTGACCTTCCACAGCGAGCGGATCGCACCGACAAGGATCATCAGCGCCAGCAGCGGGAACACAAAGCGCACAACGGTCGTGTACCACGCCCCGATGAGCGGTTTTTCCGCCAGCAGAGCCGTCAGCCTGTCGAGAAGCTGCTGCAAAGCATCATTCATGTAAATTTCCTCCTTTCGAGGGATGCTGTTGATTACTTGGATTTACCAATAATACTACCAGTATAGCCTATCTATTATAGCATAGGTTGTCAAGAAATTTGCTGTTTTTCACAAACTTTCACGAATATCTTGATTGACATTGACAGAATGTTGTCACGGTGTTACACTGAATCCATAAACTACATACGCGACAAACGAAGTTTGCAGGAAAAAGCCGCGCGGGCAACTGCCCATGGCTTGCCGAAGGAGCAAAACTCTCAGGTGTCCGGTTTTCCGGATGAGGACTGTAAATGGATGTGGCTCTGGAGAACGTTCCTCAAGGGGACTGCCGAAGGTGCAACGCGCGCAAAGAGGTTTGCGTGCCAATCTCTCAGGCAAAAGGACAGAGATGAACCTGTTTTTATAGACGTTAGGATATAAAAATAAGTTCCGCGGAACCACAGCAAATGTTTTCTCACGGTGCAGGGTGTACCGTCTGTTTGCTGTCTTTCCGTTTCTTTGGAGCCGTAACCCGATGCTGATTGGGTTCGGCTTTTTGTTTGCCGCAAAACAAAGAAGGGGTATGTAAAATGACAATGGAAGTATTGGCAGACTGGGTAAGCAAGGTCAGCAACGTCGTATGGAACGGCCTGCTGCTGTACCTGCTGGTTGGCACCGGCATCGTGTTTACCATCCGCACGCGCTTCGTTCAGGTGCGTAAGTTCGGCGCAGGCTGGAAGCACCTGTTCGGCCATTTCTCGCTCAACGGTGAGAAGGCGGGCAAGGACGGCATGAGTCCGTTCCAGGCGCTTACCACCGCAATCGCGGCGCAGGTCGGCACCGGCAACATTGCAGGCGCGGCTACCGCACTGTATTCCGGCGGCCCGGGTGCGATTTTCTGGATGTGGCTGAGTGCGTTCTTCGGCATGTCCACCATCTACGGCGAGGCGGTTCTCGCGCAGAAGTACAAGACCACGGACGATAAGGGCCACGTTACCGGCGGTCCGATCTACTACATCCGCGCACGCTTTACCGGTAAATTCGGCAAGTTCCTCGCCGGCTTCTTCTCGGTTGCAATTATTTTCGCGCTGGGCTTCACCGGCAACATGGTACAGGCAAACTCGATCAGCGTAGCGTTCAACACCGCGTTCGGCGCACCGATGATCGTTGTCGGCATCATCTGCGCGATTATTGCAGCGTTTATCTTCCTTGGCGGCGTTGGCCGTATTGCGGCTGTTACCGAAAAGGTCGTTCCGATCATGGCGCTGTTCTACATGGCTGGCTGCGTTGTTATCCTGTGCATCAACCACGCGGCAATCATTCCGGCGTTCAAGTCCATCTTTGTTGCAGCATTTGACCCGCAGGCTATCCTCGGCGGCGCTGCAGGCATCACGGTTCGTCAGGCAATGCGCTACGGCGTTGCACGCGGTCTGTTCTCGAACGAGGCCGGCATGGGCTCCACCCCGCACGCACACGCACTGGCTAAGGTAAAGCGTCCGCAGGATCAGGGCGAAATTGCTATCGTTTCCGTATTCATCGATACCTTTGTTGTACTGACGCTGACCGCTATGGTCATCCTGACCTCGGGTATGCTCAATCCGGGCGCACCGGACGGTCTGCAGGGCACCGAGCTGGCACAGGCAGCCTTCAAGGCTTCCCTCGGCTCGGCGGGCATGATCTTTGTTGCGATCTGCATGCTGTTCTTTGCGTTCTCTACCATCATCGGCTGGTATTTCTTCGGTGAGCAGAACGTAAAGGCAATGTTCGGCAGCAAGGCAGTCAAGGTATATGCCGCTATCGTTGTTGTCTGCATCGTGATCGGCTCCGCACTGCATGTTGATCTGGTCTGGAACCTGTCCGACCTGTTCAACGGCCTGATGGTATTCCCGAACCTGATCGCGCTGTTGGCGCTGTCCGGTCTGGTTGCCAAAGCGGCCCACGATAAGGACATTATGAAGTAAGCTGTCGCGGAACGACACGGTTTGTGCAGAAATCGGTTCCGCACTGTATCGTTTGATAGAAAATGCACCGCAGTTTTGCGGTGCATTTTTTTGCAGACACCGAAAAAACACTGGTTTTCGCGTTCGCAGTACCGTATAATAGGGGAGTACCGCGGGAATGTTTGCTATTCCACCTGTTTAGAATATTAAAAAGGAGAATTTCACATGAAAAAACGTACATTTTTGCTTTTTGGCCTGTTGGCGATGCTGGTTCTGACCGCCTGCGGCGGCAAAACGGGCGCGCAGACCTCGACGGATGATGCCACCGACACGAGCGATAACTCGCAGCAGACGACCGCTGAGGAGACCGCACAGCCCATCGGTCAGCACCATGCACAAATCACCATCAAGGACCACGGCACGATTGACATCGAGCTGGACGGCGATGCAGCGCCTATCTCAGTTCAGAATTTTATGGACCTTGCAAACGACGGCTTTTATGACGGACTGACCTTTCACCGCATTATTACCGGCTTTATGATGCAGGGCGGCGACCCGCTGGGCAACGGCACCGGCGGCTCGGAGAACACCATCAAGGGCGAGTTTTCGGATAACGGTGTGGAGAACAAGCTGTCGCACACGCGCGGTGCGGTTTCGATGGCACGCTCAAGCAATCCGGACAGCGCATCCTCGCAGTTCTTCATCGTTCAGCAGGACAGCACCTATCTCGACGGCCAGTACGCCTGCTTCGGCTATGTGACCAAGGGCATGGATGTTGTGGATGAAATCTGCGATAATACGCCGGTCGAGGACGATAACGGCACGGTTAAGACGGAAAATCAGCCGGTTATTGAGAGTATTAAGATTATCGACTGACCGTGCAAAGCGTAAAGAGTTGAGGGTAAGTTTCGGTTTTCCTCTTAACATAATAAAGCACCCCCTCTGTCAGACAGTATGATATACGGTCTGACAGAG